>JASFGZ010000511.1:0-3700 GCA_050123495.1 Desulfobacterales bacterium | reverse complement strand
TTTCTTTCGGATAAAGATATGTATAGGATCTTAACTTCTCATGCACCTGGCCACCCAGCAATTCATAGATCGGCTTGTCGAGATCTTTGCCGATAATGTCCCAGCACGCCATCTCAATCGCACTGAGTACTCCCATAATAGAAAGATCGGAGCGCTGGGTATAGCCGCTGGAGTAAATTATCCGCCAAAGCCGCTCAATTTTGAATGGGTCGGAACCCCGAACATAGCGTTCAAACACATCCTCTATCATGCGCACCACAATTTGCGGATGAAATGGCACCGAATAGGCCTCGCCGAAGCCTTCGATGCCGTTATCGGTTGTCAGCTTTAGAAACACCCAGTAAAGCCCGCCGTAATGGGGTGGCGGATTTCCCACCACATACGTTTTTACATCCACAATTTTCATAAAGATTATCCTCCTGGCGGTGCGCATATAACAATTGGCTTCCGCCAAACCATTATGCTATCCGAAAGACCGCGGGATCTATTTAAAAGCCGGGATCAGAAAACCCGGCTTTCATATATCCCCGGAAGCGGTTTGTCCTGAATTAGAGGTGTTACCCTAAAAAGGCTTTTACGACCGTGGCAGATCAGCAGCGACTGTCGCAGAAAGCCGCGGCGTTGCTTACAGGGCCTTTTTATTTAGACGTTGGCTTTACTTGAACCACCACCGTTCAGTATTTCGGTGGCCGTCTGCTTCCATATGACCTGAAATGGGACCGTGGCCGATTTTATCGGTGGCAGCTTCCAGGATGTGGGCAAACATCGGAACAATCGTTCCGCCCTCATCCTTGCAGATCTCCTGCATATCGGCATACATCTGAGTGCGCTTCTTGGTATCCGTCTCCGCCCTGGCCGCAAGAAGCAGTTCGTTGAATTGTTTGTGCTTCCATTTGGTATCGTTCCAAGGCGCGTCGGCTGCATAGGCCACCGAAAACATCAGATCCTCGGTGGGTCGTCCGCTCCAGTAGCACATACAGAATTCCTTCACTGTCCAGACATTGCTCCAGTAGCCGTCACTGGGTTCCCGAACCACTTTAATTTTGATACCGGCTTTCTTGGCATGTTCTTGGTATAGGATGGCGCAATCGTCCGCACCCTGGAAGGCAGCTTCGGCCGTATGCAGATTAAAAGTGTGGTCCAGCATACCGGCCTTTTTCATGTAAAACTTGGCCTTGTCCGGATCGTATTCGCGTTGCTTCAGGTTTTTGGCGTGATAGCGGTTGACCGGGGCGATAGGATGATCGTTGCCGGGTTCCCCATAGCCGCTCAGAATCCGTTTCACCATTTCTTCCCGATCGGCGGCATACTTGAGGGCCAGCCGGACATTGTTGTCACCATAGGGTTTGGTTGTGGTCATCATGGGCATAGTGTAGTGGAAAGTAGCCTTCGTGGCCTGGATCTCAATGCCTTTGACGCGTTCAAAGAGGCGGACCGTTTTCCTTTCGACACGGTCCATGTGTTGAATCTGACCTGTCTTGAGTGCATTGGTCCTGGCATTCACATCGTTGATGCTAAGGGTTTCCACTTTGTCGAAATGACCCCGCCCCTCCTTCCAGTAGTTCGGGTTTCGACGGGTAATGAGGTTAACACCCGGTTCCCAGGCCTCCAGGATGTATGGACCCGTACCGATGCCCTTCTCAAACTCTTTGCCTTTGGTGCCGGATTTGAAAATGGTCAGATGATAATCACCCATCAGAAACGGAAAGTCGGCGTTTCCTGCGTTCAATTCAATGACTACTTGGTGTTTACCGTCCGCTTTAATGCTGGTAATCGGATCCAGATATGGTTTGGCAGCCGATTTTGAATCCGGGCCCATATGGTGTCTGAGTGAATAGATCACGTCTTCGGCCTCCAGGGTCTTGCCGTCGTGGAATTCCACACCCTTACGCAGGTTGAAGATCCATTTTTTGGCATCCGGGGACGATTCCCAGCTCTCGGCCAGTTCCGGGATGGTATCGAAGTTGTGATCGATCTCCACCAGGCAGTTTCGCATCTGAAATTCGGCGTTGATGTTCCAGCTCGAGGTGTGCGTGGCCGGATCCAAAGAGTCTGTCGTAGACCCCCCCGTTAAGGCAAAGGTAAAATGCCCGCCCTTTTTGGGTACGGCCGCCGAGGCCGGCCTTGAAAGCAGACCCGGCGATACGGCCGCAGTTAATCCGAGGGCAGCTGCCCGAGCCAAAAATTGCCTGCGGCTGATTTTGCCCTCTTTAAAAAGTTTTTCTAAACGGTCCAATGTTTTCATTTCGCCCTCCTTTCCTTAGTTGGTGAGGTTTTTATATGATTTGCACTTACCTGTACCTTGTAGGCTATCCATTTATTGAGCCAATATCCGTCGGGCCAGTTCGAGCGCATCGGTTTTTGAAATCGGGCGTGCATTGTTTTCGAGCATGGGCATATTTTCCGCCGACATCATGACGCCAGCCAGTGTCTCCGGTTCAATACCCTGCCCGGCCATCGAGCGATCTACACCGGCTCTGTCGATTAATGCCCTGAACGCCGCTGCGGATTGGTCGGCGCTTTTCGCATATCCGAGTGCGTCTGCCACGGCAGCATGAGCCTCAGGAGAAGTCTCGGCATTCCACGGCAGAAGGACTTCCATACCGATGGTGACGGCGCGGCCGTGGGGAATACCTGCAATGGTTGCCAGAGCATGTCCGATGGAATGGGCTGCGGCGGTCCCGGTTTGGGCAAAAGCACAGCCTGCGAGCGTGGAAGCGATGAGCATTCCGCTGCGCGCGTCGAGGTCGCCGGGTTTTTCGATGGCGGTCATCAGATGCTGACTGGCAAGGCGGATGGCATGAAGGCCCAATGCATCGGCCATCGGATTCCTGTTTCGGCATGTGCAGGCCTCGATAGCGTGGACCATCGCATCCAGCCCCGTAGCGGCTGTAATATCAGCCGGTAGACTCACTGTCAACCTTGGGTCCAGCAGCACCAGATCCGGCGCGAGTTCATGACCCCATGTCCAAACCTTGCGCTTCTCTCGGGTTGTAAAAACAGCAGTACGTGTCACCTCCGAACCTGTCCCTGCCGTGGTAGGAATCATGATCCGTTTAAACATAGGCGTGGGAAATGGATGGGCAGACAGGGCGTAATCCTCTACCGGGCGATCATCTGCGGCGATCACGGCGGCAATTTTAGCCACATCAAGGGCTGAACCGCCTCCTAAACCAATGACACACGGATGGTCGCAACGACGTATGATGGCAGTAGCTTCTTCGATTTCCTTGGCTCGCGGTTCCCCTTTTATATCAGTGAAAACGTTTACATCGAATGTAGAACGCTCGAGTATCGATTTGATGCGCTGCACTATTCCGGCTTTAGCTACGCCGGCATCACTGATTAAAACAACAGTAACGGCCATATTATTAAGCGATGATATGTCATCTCCCAAATCCTCAACACGATCCACACCGAAAGAGATGGCCCCCACACCCGGAAAAGAAAAAGCGTTCACTGTCATTCCTCCATTGCACAAAAATGGGCACTCAGGGTCTCAATTCAAATTTACCGGTTTAATTTTTTGGGTCTTAAGATATTAAGGGTGGAATTGGTGTCAAACCTTGAATTGTGAATTCAAAGCCTCTATGTAATCTCTAAATTTATGCTCGTTTGCCATTCTGGACGTAACCGCCTGCACACTGTGGCTGACCGCTGAGCAAGTCAAATCAAAAATCGCACCAGCCTTTTCGTTGGT
>JASFGZ010000510.1:0-3701 GCA_050123495.1 Desulfobacterales bacterium | reverse complement strand
AAACGACATCCTGCTGCCGCCTCAGATAATTGATTTCATTTTTCATACTTTGCTTTTCGATTGCCTGATTGACGGCCAGCCGTAACTTTTCGTCAACAATCGGCCGGGTAATAAAATCGGCGGCTCCCGCTTTAATGGCCTTAACAATCAGTTCTGAATCCTGCAACGGGCCCGTGATAATGATGGGCGTCTGGGCGGTGAACTGCTGAAGGGCTTGTATGACATTTTCAGGATCTGATCCCTTCTCGCTGAGATCAAATATGATCACGTTAAAGGTTTCTTTTTTCAGGCGCTCGGCAGCATCCAGGGCATTGGGAGCCGCACTGATCCTGTATTCGGAAACCAGCGCATTTGCGAGCCTGCGCGTCTCGTCTCCAGTCTCACCGATGATGAGAACCCGCTCACTTTTATCCGTTACGGCTTTGTTCACAGCGTTCCCTGTTGATGCTTTTTTATTGGTTCTTCTTTAAGATGATTTTTGTCTATTTTAATTCTTAGACAGGATTAACAGGATTTTCAGGATTATTTTTTATTCTTTTCCAGTTTCCAGATGAAACTGGAAAAACTCAATCCGCTTTCAGCGGAAAATTAATTTTATTCAATAAAGACCATTTACCTGTATATATTATTATAGTGCTGCTTAATTACAAACAAATTTATGAGTACATTCGCCGAAGGTGATTGGGGTTTGGCCACTCTCTTCCGGAGAGCGGCCAAAAAAATCCCCAATTCAACTAATCAAACGATTTTTTTGTGCCACCGCCAGGCGGTGCTGATGATGTCTTCAATATCGGCATATTGGGGTTTCCAGCCCAGCTCCTTAACGGCTTTTTCGTTGGAGGCGATCAGCACCGGGGGGTCGCCCGGTCTGCGAGCAGAATTTTCAACGGCAATGGCGTTTCCGGTGATTTTGCGGGCATGCTCGATGACCTCCAGTACGGAGAACCCCTTGCCGTTACCGAGATTGTAAGCGCTACTGTCCGCGCCGTCCATTAAATTTTGCAGGGCCAGGATATGGGCCCGGGCCAGATCGGTCACGTGAATGTAATCACGGATGCAGGTGCCGTCCGGTGTGGCATAATCGCTGCCGAATACCCTAATCGCTTTGTTTTTGCCGGCGGCAACATCGAGTACCAGCGGAATCAAATGGGTCTCGGGATCATGATCTTCACCGACTTCCGCATCCGGATCTGCGCCGGCTGCATTAAAATAACGCAGGCTGATATAATTCAAACCATAAGCGGCGTGATAGTCTTCCAGGATTTCTTCAATCATGCGTTTGGTCTTACCATAGGGATTGATGGGGTTTAGGGGGTGGTCTTCGTCAAGGGGTATTTTTTCGGGATTGCCATAAGTTGCACAGGTTGAAGAAAACACCAAATATTTAATGTCATGTTCCAGGACGGCATGCAGCAGCTGGATGGTGTTGCGGAGGTTATTTTCATAGTACTTTAAGGGATCTTCGACCGATTCTCCTACGTAGGCATATGCCGCAAAGTGCATAACGGCATCGATTTTATAGCGGCCAAAGCATTCTTCTAAGTGCGCCGCATTGCCCACATCGCCTTGAAAGAATTCTCCCCACCTGGCGAAATTTTTATGCCCGTATACCAGGTTATCGATGGTTATCGGATGTAACCCCTCTTTGGACAGCTCTTTGCAGCAATGGGAACCGATATACCCGGCACCGCCGGTAACCAAAATGTTCATAGAATGCGCCTCAGATTTACTGAAAATATTGGGCCTCACGCAAAGGCGCAAAGCCGCAAAGCTTTTAAATAATATTCTTAATTTTTCTCTCGGTGACCTCTGTGAGCTCTGTGGTGAATAATACGCATTATTCACTTCCAACTTTAGTCACTTGTTATATGAAACCTTTTTGCTGAAGTACGAGTATGATCTGATGGACGGCCTCATCCGGCGTCATATTTGTGGTATCGATGTGCACCTCGCAATTTTCAGGCACTTCGTAAGGATCGTCGACACCGGTGAAACCTTTGATCAGCCCGGCTCTGGCTTTGGCATACATGCCTTTACGGTCCCGCTTCTCACAGACTTCTAAAGGAGTGGATACATGCACCTCGATGAAGCCGCCGTAACCTTCGATGGTTTTACGTATTTCCGAGCGGGTAGCGGCATAGGGTGCAATCGGGGCACAGACGGCAATACCGCGATTTTTTGTAATCTCGCTGGCTACAAAGCCGATACGCTGGACGTTGATATCGCGGTGCTCTTTTGAAAACGTGAGCTCGCTGGAAAGATTGTGCCGCACGATGTCCCCATCCAGCAGGGTCACCGGTCGGTCTCCGATCTCGAGAAAACGGGCATAGAGCACTTTAGCAATGGTGGATTTGCCAGCACCCGAAAGGCCTGTTAGAAAAACGGTAAATCCCTGTGTGCGTGGGGGGGGATAGGCCTTTTGAAGTTCTTCGACCACCTCGGGAAATGTGGCCCAATCCGGTATTTTGCGGCCGCTGCGGATACGTTCGCGAATATCTGAGCCCGAAAGCGAAATAAACTGCGTGCCTTCCGGTACCTGATCGGCACACCGGAATTCATCTTCAAACGGCAGATACACCATCTCGGTAAAGGGCACGATCGTCAGACCGATCTCTGAGCTGTGTTCCTCGGCCAGTCTGCAGGCCTCGTCACTTTTGTAATAATGCTTGCCGTTACAATCCGGCCCCGGTCCCGCATGATCACGACCGGTGATAAAATGGGTGCAGCCATAATTCTTGGCAACGATGGCGTGCAGCAAGGCTTCCCGGGGACCGGACATACGCATCGCCAGGGGCAGTAAATTCAGCATAAACGAATCCGGCGGATAATGCTCAACAATCCGTCGATAACAACGCACGCGGGTGTAGTGATCGAAATCGCCGGGCTTGGTCATACCGGCAATCGGCAGCAGCAAAAGATTGGCATTGGCATCGCGCATGGCGTTAATGGTCATTTCAAACTGAGGACGGTGAATCGGGTTGTGGGTTAGAAATGCCACCATGCGTTTCCAGCCGAATTTCTTAAAATTCGACCGAATTTCAGCCGGGGTCATGCGAAGCTGCTTAAAGTCAGAATGAAGCGGCGGGCTTAAAACTTCCAGTTGGCCGCCGATGTAATAATCACCGCCGGCATTAAATAGATAATCTGTGCCCGGATGGGTTTGATCAAGTGTGCCATAAATCAGTTTGGCTTCCTTCTCGCGCTCAACCGGCCAGATATCTTCAATATGCATAACCGCCAGCAAATAGCCTTCCGGATCCCGCAGAGCGACCGACTGACCCGCTTCAAAGCTGCGGGCTTGAAGCTCGTCAACATCCATGCAAATCGGAATCGGCCACAGAACATCGTTTTGAAGCCGCATGCGGTCAAGCACGGATTCGTAATCAGAACGGGTCATAAACCCTTTTAGCGGCGAAAACGCGCCGATTGCCAGCAATTCCAGATCACACATCTGGCGCTCATTTAAAGTAATATCCGACAAATTGAGGGCAATGTCCTTTAACAAACGGATGCGCTTCTCGTCCACCCGCAAATCTACCAGTTCTCCACCGTGAGGCATAATCCTGGCCGTGTCATTCATTCCTACAGTCTCCAAAAACCGGACTTAGAATTTATAATGATTAAATTCGAAAACCGAATCCGATGATATATGCTCTAAATCCGCCGTCAAAGCAAGATTTAAAATTTATCGGAATGTTTTT
>JASFGZ010000509.1:0-3731 GCA_050123495.1 Desulfobacterales bacterium | reverse complement strand
GGTGAGTTCGGGAGGATACAAACGACCGGCAATATCCGGAATCTGTGCAGCCGTAAAAGCCAGAACCTTGTAACGCTTGTTGTCTTTAAAATATACGTTGAAATTATGAAAATCTCTTCCGGCGGCTCCCATAATGATAACTTTTTCAACCATAAATTCACCTTTCTTTTAGTAAATAATTTAGACGGGATTTAAAGTTAGTATATACCAAAAACTTCCTAACCTGCAATCATCTTTCACTAATCGCCTGGTTCAAAGGTTCAAGGGTTCCAGGTTCAGGTGTCCCCCCTTCGCCTTCAAGGCTGCGGCGGGCAAGCAGGCAAATAGCGCATGGCTCGCAGGCTGGGATGCTTGGAGGCTATACGGCTGAAAGGCTTGAAAATAATTTTGCTTCCCAGCGTTCCAACTATTAACCATGAGCGGATATTGATTATGACAAATTAAATTATAATTTGATCCGGAACATAATTTATACTAAGTAATTAGTCGAAAAATTCTATTTTAAGGAATTCAGAATGACGCAACCGCTTTTTCTACAGAATATTATCACCTGCATCTGGGACTTTGACAAAACATTGAGTCCCGGCTACATGCAGGCACCGATTTTTGAATTGTACAAAGTCGATCCTAAAAAATTCTGGAAGGAAGTTGACGAATTGCCCAAATATTACAAAAAGGACGGCCTTGATCTCATTTCAACTGACACGCTTTACTTGAATCACCTTTTAACCTACACTAAACAGGGTAAATTCAGAGGACTAAGCAATACCAGACTAAAGGAGCTTGGCGCTAAAATAGAGCTATACGATGGTTTACCGGAATTTTTTAACGAACTAAAGCGTTTCGTGACTATGGCGCCGGAATACGACCCGCATGACATCCAGCTGGAACATTACATTGTCTCAACCGGTTTAAGACAAATGATTTTGGGCAGCAAGATCGCACCCTTTGTTGATGGTGTCTGGGGATGTGAATTTGTAGAAAATACGCCCCCGCCCGGTTATTTGGATGCAGGTGCGAAAAGAACTTTGTCGGATCCAAAAATCATCTCCCAAATTGCATATGCCCTTGACAATACCACCAAAACCAGGGCAGTTTTTGAAATCAACAAAGGAAGCAACAAATTCCCGGATATTGATGTAAACGCCATGATTCCGGATGAAGATCGCCGCGTGCCGTTTCAAAACATGATTTATATTGCCGACGGTCCCAGCGATATCCCGGTTTTTTCGTTAATAAACCGCTTTGGCGGAAGAACATTTGCCGTTTATCAACCGGGTTCCGAAGAAGAATTTGCCCAGGTCAATAACCTGCAGAAACAAAAACGCGTCCACTCCTTCGGCGAAGCCAATTATACCGAAGGATCACAGACATCCATGTGGATCAAAAATTCCATCACCGAGATTTCCGACCAAATCGTGAAAAACCGTGCAAGAGCGTTGGGTGATAAAATAGGCAAACCCCCGAAGCATTTGGAATGACTAAAATAGAAAATTTGAAAAAGGTAACCCTTCGTCTGGAAGCCGGGACAACGGCCGGCAATATGAATCTCAGCCTGCCCTCCTCCGAGTTTGAATTCATATTCGGTATCGGCCCCAGCGGCATGTGTCCGTTTGAATACCTGTTGGTAAATAGGACCGCAGGCGAAGAGGTTTCAATGCCGCTAAAAAAAGAAGAAACGCACCGGATGTTCGAACATCTGCATCCACCCATCATGCGTCTTTTCGAAAAGCAGGATCTTCTCTATCTGAAATTACAAATTCTGAAGATTGAACAGCCGGATAACAGGGAAGTCATTAAAGCATTGGCCGATATGGCATCACATGATCATAACTGCGATTGCGGCTGCTGATGTGCTCCCGCTTCACCTATTTATCTAAAAACTTGACAATAGGCAAACAAAAGTTAATTTTCAAAAAGATCTTTTTAAACTGAAAGAATTCTACTTAAGATATCAAAAACACTAATATTTTTGACCGAGGTGAATTTCCTTGGATCGACACGATCTGCAATTCATGCCAAGGATGCGGATTTTTACATGAAAATCCAGCCATCCGGAAAGGGGGAAGAAAATGTTTAAGGAATTCAGAGAATTTGCAATGCGGGGGAATGTCGTTGACATGGCCGTTGGCATTATTATCGGTGCCGCCTTCGGTTCGATCGTCAAGTCACTGGTTTCCGATGTTATCATGCCGCCGATCGGCCTTTTACTCGGCAATGTTGATTTTTCCAATCTTTTCGCTGTCATCAAGCAGGGCTCGGCTGCCGGACCTTTTGCCACAGTGGCAGAAGCTCAAAAGGCGGGAGCCGTCACGATCAACTATGGTATGTTTATCAACACGGTAATTAGCTTCCTGATCGTCGCCTTTGCTGTTTTTCTCCTTATCAAGGGTATAAACTCACTAAAAAGGCAAGAAGAGGCACCGCCGGAGGAGCCAACAACCAAAGAATGTCCTCACTGTTTCTCAGAAATATCAATCAAAGCGACCCGTTGCGCCTTTTGTGCGGCAGATATACCGTCGTCTTAGAATAAATATGAAATTCGCTATCAGGCCGTTAGCCATAATTTTATTCATTTTCATTTCTTCAGTCGCAATTGAAGCGCAGCAAAAAAACCTCGCCCCAAAAGCCAGGCAGGATATGGGTTGGCAGCAGCTGGCCAAGGGTCTTGAATTGGGTACGTTTCTTGCCCCCCAGCCGGCTGAGGTAGGCGACTCGCTGGTGCGGGTGCTGCGAATCGATCCGAAATATTACCGGCTCCGATTGCTTAATTCCTCGGCTATCGAAAATGGAGTTCCCTTAACACCCAAACAATGGTGCCGCCAGAACGGGTTGATCGCCGCGATTAACCCCAGCATGTTCCAGACAGACTACAAAACCAGCGTGTCCCTGATGCGCACCAAGACCCACACCAATAACCCCAGACTATCAAAAGATATGACAGTCCTCGCATTTAACAGACAGGACTCCAATGTTCCCCGAGCCAAAATTATTGATCGTCAATGCGAAGATTTCCAATTCTGGAAGCAAAAGTACGGTACCCTGGTACAGAGCATACGCATGCTATCATGCAAAGGAAAAAATGTCTGGAAGCCGCAGCCGCGCCGGTGGAGTACATCGGCAATCGGTATCGATAGACAGGATAATATTCTATTCACTCACGTGCGATCCTGGTACAGCACGCATGATCTGATTAATATCCTCATAAAACTTCCTCTCGATATCTCACGCGCCATGTATACTGAGGGCGGACCCCAGGCACAGTTATACATAAACTCAGGTAACAAGGAATTGGAGTTTGCCGGAAGTTATGAGACAAACCCGAATAATACCAATGAAGACTCGATTTCCTGGCCCCTGCCGAATGTGGTAGGAATATCAAGGAGATAGGTTCTAATTTTAATCTAACAAATCAGAATTATTGACCTGTCTATTCAAACTCGTTACCGGCAAATAATTGTTAAACATTCAGGTTCTTGACATTGATTGGGTTTTCCAAACCGCAACGGATAATCAATTATCCAAAAGGTTGCGCGTCGATTGTCATCAGAAATCTGTTGCTATTTTAAAAACCTTCTTCTATTAACTTTATAATAGATAAATGTAGAAGTGGTTTCAAAACCTCAGATCAGGTTCAAGGGCCCCCGCAAATTGCGGGATTTCACATCTTGATTTAATACATTAAGGTGTTCAAAAGGCGCAGGCCGATCGAGAAAGCGCAGCATACATGG
>JASFGZ010000508.1:0-3739 GCA_050123495.1 Desulfobacterales bacterium | reverse complement strand
GTCCGGGTTACAAGGAATGGGTCACCGGACAAATGCTTCCGATCGGACGCTGGGCCCAGCCCGAAGATTTTGTCGGTGCAACCCTGTTTTTGTGCAGCTCTCTTTCCGACATGGTTGTCGGGCATGTTTTGATGGTAGACGGTGGCTGGACCATCCATTAGTTGAAACTTTCTTTGTTTGGCTAATTTGCAAAAAGAGGAGTGACCTATGGAGAAAAAATATGTTGTGCCGTTAAAAGATGCCGTCACAGGTGTTTTGCATGGCAATGCCGGCACTTTCAGAGTTCTTATCGACGAGGAAATCAGCGGCGCCAAACACTTTTCTTTGTTGATCAACACGATGAAAGCCGGGATTAAAGGAGCAGAGCACAAACATACCGACAATGAACATTGTTGGTATATCCTTTCCGGCACAGGAACCATATACATCGAGGGCAAATCTTATCGAATGGAACCGCAAATGGCCGTTTTTGCGCCTGCCAACAAGATGCACAGAATCGATGTAGATCCTGAGGAAGATCTGACCTATGTGTTGATTTATGCGCCACCCGGACCTGAACAGAAGCTTAAGGAGAAAGGCGCACACGCTTTCGATGAAAAGTGACCATCGTTATCAGCTTGAAGGCGCAAAATAAAAGGCGTTCGCGAATTGGCCCGATAGGCGGGGTTAATCCGTAATTAAACCAAGGTAGTGTCTTATGAAGAAAACATATAAATACATCAAAAAACCTTCATGGTTTGGCGATGAGGGCCCACTTTACGAACATGAAGGCCTCAATGAAACCCTGCGTGTCCTTTTTGATCAAAGCACGAACGCTGTTAAACAGATGAGTGTCTGGGAAACGACAATTCCACCCGGCGTCAGCCTTCCATTGCATAAACACCCGCACCCTGTAGAAGAACTGCTCTATGTATTGAACGGCAATGGAATCGAAACCGTCGGTGATGAGCAACGCGAAGTGGGTCCGGGAACAGCCATTTTCATCCCACCGGAGGTGGAGCACCGCATCGAAAACACAGGAGACGAGATGCTGGTGCTGCTGGTGGTGGTATCGCCTCCCGGCATTGTAGAAGAAAATCTTTTTCAGAAGAAAATAAAAAGAGCAATCCAGGTCTGGCAGAAGGAATATTTTTGACCTACTGGAGTTTAAAGAAGCTGATAAAAGCGTTGGGCCATTTAAGGCTTTATGGCGCGGGCCTTTGCCTATCTTCTATTCTATTGCGCAGATAAGCCAATTGGTTTGGAGTTTCAATACCGTAATCGGGCTATCGCAATTCCGTATTTGCCATTTTCTCAAACCAGCGGACGACATCAGTATGATCGGATTCGGCTTCCAACACGGCCTGGGCTGCCGCCCAAAGTTCCCGACAAACGCCGCTGAATACGGCAGGGGCACCTGTCTCCCGGGCTAACTTTACTGCCGTGGTAAGATCCTTTACCATGAGGTCCAGGGAGAAACCCGAGTCAAAGCGCCTGGAAAGAATAAAGCGTTTAAACTTATTTTCAGTACTGTTGTTGCGGCCGGTGGAGGCATTGAGCACATCGATCATAACGGTGGGGTCCAGGCCGAAACGCTGGCCGATGAGCAGGGCTTCAGCCGCAGCGATCAGACCGGCCGCCGAAACCAGATTATTTAAGGCCTTCAGGGCGTGACCCGATCCCAGTGCACCGGCCTCAAAAATCTGCGTGCCCATGGCTTCAAACAAGGGCCGGCAGTGTTCCACCACAGCGGCGTCACCACCGACAATGATGGCAAGAGTTCCGTCCACCGCCTTTGGCATGCCACCGGAAACAGGTGCATCCAGCATGCGGACTCCATGTTGCGACAATATCCGGCCCAATTCCTGGGATCCGGTCGGGGAGGAGGAACTCATATCGATCAAGATCGAACCATTTTGCATCGAACCCAATAGGCAGTCCTGACGATCTTGCCCTTCTCCCAGAGTCACCCGGCGTACAACATGCCCGTCCGGGAGCATGGTGATCACCACATCGGAGTTCGAAGCGAGTTGAGCGAGAGAGGTTGCTCCATTTCCCCCGTGGTGATCAAGGAAGGTTTGCTGGGCTTGAGGGTTGCTGTCAAAAACCGTCAGGGTAAACCCCGCTTCCTGAAGACGGGCCGCCATGGGTCGTCCCATGTTACCGAGTCCGACGAAGCCTACTTTACTCAGCTGTTCCATAATTCCTCCATCCAATTGTGGAATTTAGTGCGTGTTAAGCGGAAGCATCATTGAACCAATCCAGAATTTCCTCGCCGGTCATGAACATAACGCCTGCACCTCTTTGATTTAGGAATAGTGGCAGTTTACTTCATAGGTATTTGCTGTTGTCAAGTCATTTTACACTTACAGGATTGCTGCCGGACGATTTGCAGCCGGCTGAAAAAAACAGATTTATCTGTTATTGACAGTTTCACCTCAGGAAGGATATGGTTTTTGGAATTTAATATAACTCTGATCGGGAGGGGTTACCATATCGGAGGGAGTGCAATGAAAGCAGATCTGTCCATACAGGGGGGTATGGTTGCCACGCCAAGTGGAACCTTTGAAGCCGACATTCTCGTTCAAAACGGTCGCATCCAGGCAGTTGGGAAATTGGAGAGCGTTGATGCCCAACGCAAGATCGATGCCCATGGCTTGTTGGTGATGCCGGGCGCGGTGGACGGTCATGTTCACATGATGGATCCGGGTTATACCGAGCGTGAGGATTTTACCAGCGGTACCGCGGCCGCGGCCGTGGGGGGCACAACCACGGTGATCGAGCACCATCGGACTGAACCCCCTGTACTGCAGGCTAAATCTTTCGAAGAGAAGCGTGCCATCTGCCAGCCCAAGGCGGTAGTGGATTTCGCATTAATGGGCGGTGCGGTGCCTGACAACCTCCACGAATTAAAGGCGATGTGGGACACAGGGGCGGTGGCTTTCAAAACCTTCACCTGTGCGCTTCATGGCGTCACGCCCATGCCGGCCGGAAACCTTCGAGAACTTTTTCGAACCCTGGTAAGCTTCGACGGCATTACGCTGATTCATGCCGAAGAGGATACGATCCTGCGCGTTAATGAACAACTGTTGCGCGAATCCGGTCGCAAAGATTACATGACGGTCTCTGAGTGGAGATCTGAGGACGCTGAGGTCATGGCCATCATGACCGCCGTGAAATTGGCCAGACAGACCGGTGCGCGCGCCATATTCGCCCACGTGAGTCTGCCCGAATCGCTCAGCGTTATTCGGGAAGCAAGGGCCAGCGGCGTCCAGGTATTTGCGGAGAGCTGCCCGCAGTATTTTTATCTGAGTGTCAACGATCTGGCGGAAAAAGGGCCCTGGGTCAAGTTCGCCCCTGCAGTGCGAAGTGACGCAAGCGTTGAACAGATGTGGGCGGAGCTGGAACTGGGAAATGTAAATCTTTTGAGCACGGATCACTGCCCTTTTCCCAAAGCCGAGAAAGCCGCGGGAATCGAGGATATCTGGAAGGCCCCTTATGGGATTCCGGGCATCGAGACCACGGTGCGGTTGATACTCAATGGCGTGAATCAGGGCAAGGTGAGCCTGGAGCGGGCGGTGCGGGCGCTGTGCGAAACACCTGCCAGACTCTATGGTCTCTATCCGCGTAAAGGATGCCTGTTGCCGGGCGCCGATGCCGATATCCTGCTGGTGGATATGGATATTAAGGAGACCCTGTCAAACGACGCGATCGTTTCCAAATGTGGCTGGACGCCCTATGACGGCATGGAAGTCCAGGG
>JASFGZ010000507.1:0-3754 GCA_050123495.1 Desulfobacterales bacterium | reverse complement strand
ATAAAAAATTATCATGGGTGCACTTCTGGGGCTTGCTATTACCCATTGGCCTCTCTTTGCTTTTAGGGTTGAAGGCCTTCTGGCTCAACCTGGCCTTTGTGATCATCCTCGGTTCCATTCTTTTTTTTTATAAGAAGCGGATAGGATGCATCACCGGTGATATGCTGGGCGCCATGACAGAATTAACCGAAGCAGGATTGTTTTTAACGGCTTCGATGGGAGGATATTGATGTTACACGGACACGGTGGCAACCTTATGGAATTGGCCCGACAGCTGGGCTGTTCTCCGCAGGAAATCATTGACATGAGCAGCAATACCAATCCGCTGGGCCCACCCCCGGGTTTAATCGAATATTTAAAAGACCATGTTGATGCGGTCGGCTCTTTTCCCGAGGTGGACAGCAAAAGCATTACCGAGCTATTTGCCGAATTTTACGGCATCGATTCAAGGCGGGTGCTGGCGGGCAATGGGACCACTCAGATTATATATTCAATTCCCCAGGTCCTTGAGGTCAAAAATGCCCTCATTGTCGGTCCGACCTACTCGGATTATGAGGATGCCTGCCATTTACAAAATGTAAAAGCCACCTTTATCTATGCTGAAGCATTCACTGATTTCCAGGTCGACCTCCATCAAATTAAGATGCACCTTGAACATGTGGATGCGGTTTTTATCTGTAACCCCAACAATCCGACCGGATCTCTGATACCGCTGGATGCGCTTGAATCTTTGTGCCGGTCATATCCTGAAACTTATTTTATCATCGACGAATCCTATCTGCCATTTGTTGCAGGCGGCGATGCGCTCAGCCTGCGTAACCTGGAGTCTGGCAACCTGATCGTCTTATCATCGATTTCAAAGATATTTGCTATTCCCGGTTTGCGAATCGGATTTATGATTTCGGCCGCTCACATGATAAAAAGATTCAAGCGTTTCCTCCAGCCCTGGAGTGTCAACAGCTTGGCTCAACTCGCTGTGCGTCATCTGATGGCGAATAAGGATGCGGCCGATGCATTCATTGAAAAAACACAACAGCATATTCGGACCGAACGCCGCCGGTTTTTATGCGCCGCAAAGAATTTTTCAAATATACATCTGTTTCCGAGCACGACGAATTTTGTAATGGCGCAACTGCCAGATGGCCTGGGGGCCGAAGATGTGATTAACCGGCTGTCCCGGAATAAAATTATGCTTAGAAATTGCAGTAACTTTAACGGTCTTTCCAGCCAATTTATCCGGGTTTCGCTGAAAACAGCGGAGGTCAATAACATGCTTGTCGCCAAGCTGGCCAAAATCGCCCGAAACACCGGTGGCAGAATACGGCAACCTAAAATGGAAATTCGTGCCAGTTGATAATGGATTTGCTGCCTGCATTATATGTTCTTCCGATCGCTTTTTTATTAGATCTTTTGTTCGGCGACCCCCGATATCTGCCGCACCCTATCCGCTGGATGGGAAAAGCCATTGAAACCCTCGAACCCTATTTTCGAAAAATACCGACACCGCCTGCTCTTGGCGGATTGTTGTTTGCCCTGGCGCTTGTTACCGGAACCTGGTGTCTGACCGCTTTGTCACTTGCCGTCGCCAGGGGATTGCATCCCATGTTGAAAACCGGGCTGGAGATTGTTTGTATCTATTATTGTATCTCGGCCCGCTCTTTAAGAGACGCCGCCATGGAGATCAGCCGCTGTCTCGGGCAAAAAAATGTCAAGGGTGCCAGAAAAAAAGTGGCGTTGATTGTCGGCCGCGATGTCGATAAATATGAAAAAGATGGGATTGCAAGAGCCGCGGTAGAAACTGTGGCCGAAAATTTAATGGACGGTGTCATCTCACCGCTCTTCTTTGCGGCCATTGGGGGCGCTCCTCTGGCAATGGCCTATAAAATGGTGAACACCCTGGATTCAATGGTAGGGTATAAAAATGAAAAATACGTCAATTTCGGAAAAGCTTCTGCGCGGATTGATGATATTTTAAACTATATACCGGCGCGACTATCCATCCCGCTGATAGCTATTGCATCTCAGCTTCTTGCAGGTAAAGGCATGCTCGCGTTTAAAACTGCTATCCGAGAAGGATCCAACCATTCAAGCCCGAATGCCGGGTTGCCGGAAGCAGCATTTGCCGGCGCCCTTAACGTTAAACTCAACGGCCCCAACTATTACAATGGGAAACGGGTAGACAAACCGTATATCGGCATCCGCTTCGGGGAAGCAAGAATTGAACATATCAAAAAAGCATGCGATATTATGATGCTCTCTTCTTTATTATGGCTGGGTATTTTGTGGGGTATAACAGCCGCCGTCGCATTCTATCGGTAATCAACGTTTTATGATTCTAACCGATCAATAATTACGCCGGCGGCATTAAGTTGTTTTGTTTTAAAGTTGTTGATCGGCCGCCCCTTGCTGTGCTTGCCTGCGTTGAGCGATCTCTTCCTAAAAAGCCCCATCTTGCGGTATATCTTGCCCTTCCATTTGTCCTCAAATAAGTAGGTGGAAATTCGGACTGTAAAAATAAAAATTTTGGTCTTCAATTCTGGTCGTTTTTTTGATATCAACAACAACCAATCTTGAAGCAACACTTTTTTGCGTCCGGAATGCTGTTGATATCATGATGAAAGGGCGTATCGAAAAAATAACAGAGGATAGACATGTTTAAGTTTAAAACGGAACAAAAAGTTTGTGAAGTGGGTGGCGTAGAGTTTGGCGGGCAACCCGGAGAATACCCGACCGTGGCCTGCTCATCTATTTTCCAGAAGGGTGACCGCGTTTTTAAGGGAAAACGCACAGACGGCTTTGACGAAAAGCGAGCTGAAGCGCTGCTCAAGACCCAGGAAAAACTCTCCCAGGAGACAGGTGTTCCGGGGATGGCGGACATCGTCGCTAACACAGGACCGGAATTCAAAATTTTCATTGATTTCCTGACATCGGTGACCGAAATGCCCTTTTGCATCGATGCCTGGGTGTTAAAACCCAAACTGGAAGGCGCGGCCTACTGCGCTGACAAAGGGCTGCTGGATCGCATGTTTTACAACAGCCTGACGGTCTGGGAGAAGGAGATCGAAACAGAGATTCGGGAAATTTCACAAATAGGCGTGAAGCACGTTTTGCTGGTCGCCTTCGACCAGGAGGATCAGATGCCGAGCGGCCGCATAACCGGTACCCAGAGACTCCTGGATGCTATTGAAAAAGTGGGGGCCGAGTTTGAAAGTATTTTTATCGACACCTCGGTTATGAACGGTCCCGCAACGGCCTTATGTGGCATCGCAAATCGCATGGTAAAAGAGCAATGGGGATTCCCGGCTGCCAGCGCGCCGAGTAACGGGTCTTATATGTGGACGCAGGCAAGAGAACTCTGGGGCTTTAAAGGATGGTCTGCGGCAGATGCGGCCCTGGAGGCGCTTTCTTCATTTTTTTACCACGACATGGTCTTCTCGGGTCCGATGGCCGGTGCAGCGCGGATCTTTCCTGCTGTTGCCATGGCCGATGCTTTTTTAGCCACATCGGTCTTTGCCGAGACAAAAAAATTGCCCAAAGAAACCAATCATCCCCTTTTCAAACTGTTTCCTGATTTTGTGGATCAGCTGAAAACGTTACAATCGTAGAGTGCGTTTGGTGTAAATACAAATGGATCAGAAAGGAGCATTAGATGTCAGAATTAACCCCCAAAGAGAGAGTGATGCGGCTTTTTCAACGCGAACCCATCGATACCATGCCATGTTTCAGCGGTATGGGCATGGTCGCCATTCAGGCC
>JASFGZ010000506.1:0-3771 GCA_050123495.1 Desulfobacterales bacterium | reverse complement strand
TGCCGGCGTATTTGACCGGATATTCAGACTCGGTCAATACCTTAACCGGACCCGCGAGGTTGACATCTTTTTGGTCCATCACCATCTGGACTCCGGGATGATCATCTTCAGCGATCTTCCAGAACTCATCAGCAGTCTCGGTGCCTTCACCCATATAGACTTTTTCGCATTCGAATTTTTTATCGGCTTCGGTCATCTCGTATTTTTCGGTGACCGTCATGGTGGCCATCATTTCATCTCCTTCGGGATCATATAGCGCAATTTCCTCGCCGGCCTTGATGCTTTCCGCATCTTCCTTTGTAGCCGAAAGGGTCACCGGAATGGGCCAAAAAGTTCCGTCAGCCATCAGAAAGTTTTCACAAACGCCTTTCCAATCCGCCTGGGTCATAAAACCGGTCAACGGGCTGAAGCCGCCGATACCCATCATGATCAGGTCACCTTTTTCACGCGGCGAGATCGGAATCTTTTTGAGGCCTTCGGCCTTTTTCTTTTCAGCTTCCAGGTCGGCGCCTTCAAGCAGGCAGCAGGTCAGTCCCTTTCCGCCATGAGGTGGAATCAAGTTAGCCATTTGTTTTCCTCTCCTTTCACGAATATTCTAAAATTAAGTCGCCTTTTACGACTGGTTTCCATATATATAAAAGCGTATTTATTAGTAATGAAAAAAGGTTTTGTCAAGCGGAATTCGACTCTCAAAGCTGAGATTTCTCGCGAGATCTGAACGCGTCCTTTTTTATATCGCTTTCGTTTAAAAAAAAGTGTTTATTTGGAATTTTAGCTTGATTTGGATTCATATTTCGGGATATGAAAACTGCAACATTAATCCCGCCGGCCTTGTTTTATCCTTTATAGAATATATTTTTGTGATCATTTGGATTTCTGTTTTTAAAGAATTGGAGTTTAATATGCTGGATCGTAAGGTGTCAGATGAACGGCGGCAGCAAAAACGTTTCAAAGCTGAGGAAGGCGCCTTTGCTGCTTTGGTTGCTCAAGAAAGCAGACTGGGCCAGATTAAGGATATCAGTGCCCGCGGCCTTGCGTTTCGATATATCGATAACAATGAGAAGCTTGAGAATGCCAATGAGTTAAAAATCATTCTGGGCCACCAGGGTCTCTATCTGGATAAGGTGCCCTTTAAAAAAATTTCCGATTTTGAAATTGAGAGCGAATTTAGTTTTAGCACTGTCAAAATGCGGCAAATCGGACTGGAATTCGGAGAATTGACACCCGGACAGCAAAACCGATTGAATCAATTCATTAAGCACCACACCATCGATGAAGTCTAGAAGTGATTTCAAAACCCCATCTCCCCGCCTAATGAAGCGGGATTTCGCATCTAATTGAAAGAATATCTAAGGAGCTCAAAAGGCTCCGATGGCTGCGTTGTCCCGCGAATTGAAATGCTCACTTACGAACGTGTACGCTCCGCGTTGAATTCGCGGGGCGCCTTGCCCTTGAACCTGATCTGAGGTTTTGAAACCACTTCTAAACATCACGAGAATTAACCCCTTTCAACAGGCTAAAACAATAAATACGAAAGCCCTGAGTTTTTCACCGGGCTTTTTTCATTGCTGTTTTATTTGCCGGTTCAGAATGTGAAGAGGCCGCCTATAATTAAGATAACCACGACCAGCAAAATCAGGATGGCGATAATAACATTTTTTCGGGATTTCGCCGGAGGTCGTTGTTTAAGATCCAGCGGCGGCGGTTCTTGTTTTTCAGAGCCGATGCGAAAAAAACTGGATGGCGGTGGGGTATCGGGAGGGCTGATTTTCGGGCGCGATCGTTTGAGCACCGGCTGCGGTTCCATGGTTTGATCATTAAAGGATTTCGTTGCGGAAACATTTTGGCCTGGTTGCGGACTCAAAAAGTCCGCCATCTGTTGGGGTTGTTGCTTTGAAAAATCCGGAGGAATGGTCCGCAGAGCATTATCAAGTTTCTCGGGTTCGGCCGGAATTTCAGCTCCGCAATGGGGGCAAAATCGGTATTTCAAAGTTTCCACTTCGGGTAGCTCTTTACTGCATTTGGGACAGGAAATTGGCATATGCCTCAAAATTTTAGGTTTCGGGTTTCGGGTATCAGGTGTCGCCACCTGGCCAATGTTATATTTGTTTGATTAGTTTAATTGGTTCCATTGGTTGGGCTCAAGCCAACCAATTCAACCAATAAGACCAATAAAACCAATCGAACAAGTCCTTGAACCCTGAACCTTACTACGGCCTTGTGCTGTTTAGTCCCACAAAGGTCCCCCCATTTTTCTGACACAAAATGCGCATTAAGGTGGCAAAACGTTCACCGGTGTTGCCGCGCACGCGGGTTTTTGTCATTACGACCGGAAAACCGACGGCATGAATCCGAACGCGCCTGGATCCATCTTTGGTGCGTTTATTGATTCGCGCCACGGTATCAATGACCGGCTGTATCCGTTGGCCGCTGAACTCATCGCCAAAGACATAAAGGCTGATTTTTTTGTCGGTTGCATAAAAGGTTCGAATGGCTGCCGTGATACCCTCGACCGGACTACTATTGCTGAAGGCTTGCCAGCCGCTCAGCCTGGAAATAATGGCCCGGCGACGCGCCGGAGTATCGGGAATCCATCTTCCACTGTATTGAGAAAACATATATTCGCCCATATCGTTCATTATCTGGATGCCCTTGACCTTCGGATATACGTCCAGGGTTTCTCTTAACTTTTTCTGTACCAGACCCCAGGCGTTGCGCTGCATGCTGCCCGATGTATCGATAATAAAGATAATATACTCGCTGTCTACCGGAATGCCGCCGATTGAGCGATCAATTTTCCGCGGTCGGGTCTTTAACAGACGCCGCATCTCTTCGGTTAATTGCTGCATGGCTCTGGCCAGCTGACCTTCAATAATGTTTTGCACCTGGTCGGTGTCTTTCGAAGCCGCAAATTGTCCCTCAATTTTAGACAGATCTCCCTGCAAACGTGCCAGCCGGATTTTTTCTCTGGACAGCTGCTCTTTTTTGGCCGTTAAATCACGATTCATAATGGCGCTTTCGCCCCGGATTTCGACAAGTTCTTCTTCAAGTCGGATAATTTGGGCCTCAAGGTCCTCTTTTACTTCTTCAATGATGAGCGGTTCGGCGAATTTGGATAATACAAACAGCAGGATCACCGCTCCAAACCCGCAGCAAATGCAGTCCAGAAAAGACAAGCTGAATATCTGATTATCTTTACGCGGTTTTTTCATTATTTTAACACTGTTGCCTCGACAACCTTTTAAAATGATCGTTACTGGCCCACGGCGCATGGCGCACGGCACACGGTTAATTATGTCATTTTTTCGACCTTCAGCCGTGCGCCGTAAGCCCTGAGCCTTACTTAGGGCCAATCTTTTGAAGGCGAAAAAAATGAACCGCGGGTGTCCTTTGCCAGCCGCCAGTATGCATCGGCGGCCAGCGGGTCGCCTTCCATCGGGTATAAAATAATATTGACCGGCGCCCGCGGGAGTTTGCGGATCGCTTCATTAAACAGGCTTAGCCGTTTTTTGCTGCTGACCCTTTTGCGCCAGGGCTTGCTTGATCCCATCGTCGGCAGACTGTCTGTTAGTAAAAAGATGTTATCGGGAGTTGGCTTCATTGCGTCCATAGCAGTGATTGCATTTAAAAGACTGGTGCCTTTTTCCGGAGCGATATTGCGCATGTTATCTGCGCTCTGATTTAAGTGCTCCACATTGCCGGCCTCCAGCCAGGTTCCCTGGGTGCCTTTAAGAAGAGGGCCGGCGGTTTCGTTAAACGCATATATCTGGA
>JASFGZ010000505.1:0-3773 GCA_050123495.1 Desulfobacterales bacterium | reverse complement strand
TGTCCCTATCAATTTTCGAAACACACGCATGCAAACTCCGGTATATGTCGCCTCTAAATGTTAGCGCTCATGGATTCAGGTGATAAACTCATGAAACCATGGCATTCAATACAATTTCCCGTATATCAGTATTGCATAAAAATGCCATATTTTAAAATTCTTTTCAAACACTATCTTTTATGTTAGCTTTTCGAAGTTATGGCACGGATCATCTGTATAGCCAACCAGAAAGGTGGCGTCGGCAAGACGACGACAGCAATAAACCTGTCTGCCGCTTTAGCGGTTTCCGAAAAACGGACCCTGTTAGTCGATTGCGACCCGCAGGCAAACGCAACCTCGGGACTTGGCATCGATCGGTCCAAAATAGAACAAACCCTTTATCACGGTATGCTGGGCCGGGCCGGCGCCACAAACCTGATTGTCGATAGCGAAATATCCTCCCTGAAGGTGATTCCTTCCGGTGTCGAATTGATCGGGTTTGAAGTGGAGATGATATCCGACCCTGATCGCGAAAAGGCATTAAAAAACCTCGTTTCCGGCCTGCACCACGCTTTTGACTATATCTTTCTGGATTGCCCGCCTTCTTTGAGTCTTCTTACCGTCAATGCTCTTACCGCCGCCGATTCGTTGTTGATACCGTTACAGGCTGAGTATTATGCCCTAGAAGGACTGGGCCAACTCCTCAACACAGTAAAACGCATTAAGCGGAACTTGAATCCGGAATTAACCATCGCCGGAATTTTACTGACGATGTTTGATAAACGCACCAACCTCGCCCACCAGGTTGCTGAAGAAGCTGAGAAATATTTCAAAGACCTGGTTTTCAAGACAATGGTGCCGCGAAATGTCCGATTAAGCGAGGCGCCAAGCTTTGGCAAACCCATACTGCTCTATGATGCCACCTCGGCAGGCGCCCAAAGCTATTTTGAGCTGGCCAAAGAAATATTAAGACATTAACTGGTGAGACACATGCCGAAGAAAAAAACCTCAGAGACGTCTGCGAGCGGAACCGTCAGACGCAAAAAAGTGGCCCTGGGAAGGGGTCTGGGTGCACTTATTCCCGAAATTGAACAAGCGGATGAGCGCTCCCGGGATTTTTTCTATTGCGATATAGCGCTTATTCGACCCAACCGATTCCAGCCACGCCTTCAGTATCCGAAAAATGAATTGGATGAGCTGAGCCAATCAATTAGAGAACAGGGCATTCTGCAACCGCTGTTAGTCCGCGAAGAAAATGACGGTTACGAACTGATTGCAGGTGAGCGGCGTCTGCGTGCTGCGAAAAAAGCCGGACTTACCCAAGTACCGGTCATCATTAAGCGCATCGGCGATTCCAAATTGCTGGAACTGTCGATTGTTGAAAACATTCAACGTGCTAATTTTAACCCCATCGAAGAATCTGAAGCCTACCACCGTTTAATCACCGAATTCAATCTTACCCAGGATGAGGCGGCAACCCGGGTCGGGAAAAGCCGCTCAGCGGTCGCCAATTTTTTAAGACTGCGTCAGCTGCCCGAGCAAATCAAAGCCAGCATACTGGACGCATCTTTGACAATGGGCCATGCCAGAGCGCTGCTGGGTGTCGAAAATTCCACCCAGCAATTAGCCGCATGGCGGACCGTGGTTAAAAAGGAACTTTCGGTCAGAGAAACCGAAAACCTTATTCGCTCCTTGAAAGACGAGAAGAAAAAACCAAAAGCGACAAGAAAAAGCTCTGAGGACCGCTACCTGGTGAGCCTGGCGGAAGATCTATCACGGCATTTCGGTACCAAAATTGTGATTAAAAAGCGGGGCCAAAGGGGTAAGGTTGAAATCGAATTTTACAGCGATGATGATCTGGATCGCCTGATTAATCGTCTCCGGCAAACCAAAATATAGAAGTGGTTTCCTAACCTTATCTAATGTCCATTCATATCATCATAGATGGATATAATCTTATCCGCCAATCGGCAACCCTCAACAGGCTGGATCAACAGGATATCATGCTGGGCAGAGATGCCCTGGTGGATATGTTGGCAGCCTACCGCAAGATAAAACCGCATCGCATCACGGTGGTCTTTGACGGCCACCATGGCCCGGCTTTTTCGCAGGAACGCGACCAGAAAAAGGGTATTGCCATTCGGTTTTCCCGCAGGGGAGAATCCGCGGATGATCTGATCATACGCATGGCAGCCAAGGAAAGAGAAAAGGCGCTGGTGGTCAGCTCGGATCTGGAAGTCGCCCGTGCGGTGGCCGCCCGGGGAGCGGCAACGATCAGTGCACCACTGTTTGAAGGCAAAATTGGAATGGCCGCTGAGCCCAACGGTCTGGAAACCGAAGCCGAAGATCGTGCGGGCTGGACCCCGACCACCAAAAAAAAGGGCCCCTCCCGCAGACTTTCCAAAAAAGAGCGCCGAAACCGAATGAAAATAAAAAAGCTCTGAAATGAAAATCGTAATTGCCAAAACTTCAGGATTTTGCATGGGTGTCCGTAGAGCCGTTGAAATGGTACTGGATTCCCCCGAGGAGCAGCCGAATCCGATTTCGACATATGGTTCGCTAATCCACAATCCTCAGGTTATTGAAATATTGGAAGAAAAAGGAATATCTGCTTTCACCGAAATCCCGCAACAGGGCTCCGGCACGGTGCTTATCCGGGCGCATGGGGTTCCGCCGCAAACCAGAGATCAACTTGAAGAAGTCGGTTTCAACGTGATCGATGCAACCTGCCCTCGGGTCATTAGAGTCCAGACGATTATCAAAAAGCACTCCAAAAAAGGATATGCGACGATTATCGTGGGTGATAAAAATCATCCGGAAGTTATCGGATTACGCGGTTATGGCGGTGATAAGGGATTTGTCGTTAAAAATCTGGAAGAACTTCAAGCACTTCCCGCGTTTAAAAATGCCATCATCGTCGCTCAAACCACTCTCAATACGAATTTTTGGCAATCTGTAAAGCAATGGACTGTTGACAACCGCCCGCACTATAAAATTTTCGAGACCATTTGCGATTCTACCGAAGGCCGCCAGGCAGAAGTTCAACGACTGACACAGTCAGTGGATGCGGTTATTGTTGTGGGCGGTCGCAATAGCGGAAATACGAAAAGACTGGTTGAAATTGCACGCCAGAGCGGTAAACCCGCATTTCACATTGAAAGCGAAACGGATCTTTCCGACATTGATTTGGAAGCTTTGTCCTCGGCCCGTCAAATTGGAATAACGGCCGGGGCCTCCACACCCAATTGGGTCATCAAAAAAGTCTACCGGGCCCTGGAGGCCTTACTTTTCCAGCGCAAGCAGGGTTGGCGGCGTCTGCTGTTTGCGGTTCAAAGGGCGCTTTTGCTGACCAATATTTATGTATCATTCGGTGCCGGTGCGTTGTGTTATGCCTGTAACAAGCTTCAGGGAATTCATCAGACCTTTCCTTATATTTTAATCTCCATGCTGTATGTTCAATCAATGCATATCCTCAACCATCTGACCGACACCCGCTCCGACCGTTACAACGATCCGGATAGAGCCAATTTTTACGACAATCACAAAGCCCTGCTCACCATTTTAGCTACGCTTGCGGGCGGATCCGGGCTGATCATCGCATATGGTATCGGCCTATTTCCTTTTATGGCTTTGTTGATCATGAGCCTCATGGGACTCTCTTACAACCTCAGAGTTGTACCGCAGTGGCTGAAAACCATCAAATATCGCAGGTTAAGGGATCTTCCCGGCTCAAAGACACTTTTAATTGCCATGGCTTGGGGGATTGTCACTGCCGTCCTGCCCCCCTTATCCAA
>JASFGZ010000504.1:0-3773 GCA_050123495.1 Desulfobacterales bacterium | reverse complement strand
CACCAGCGGCGATTCCGACTTGATATATGCTGCAAAGAGAGGGTTTAAGCGAAACTCTTTTTCACCGCCGCGTATCAGACAGGCCATCTCCCATTGGTCTTTCAATCCGTCCCCATCGACACTGGTGACGACCAAAGGTTTGGTGCAGTTCTTGATCATGGCCATGAATTGATGCCGGTCATATGTTTTCGCATTGGGGGCGTCTGACACCACGCCAGGCGACATACAAAAATCAAGCCTGGGCAGGAAATCCACTATCCTGGCGGCCGCTTCGACATCCGCAAATGTGCACTTGCAACGTTTTGCGGTCTTGCGGTCGGTTACAAAGGCGGCGTCGGCCCCGCTTCCAAAAGTCACCTCGTTTTTTTGAAGCTTGATCGAACGTTTTCCGTTCCGGTCCGACAGGGCCGCCTTGGAAGGGCAGCTGCGCAGGGCCTGCTCCACCAGGGCGGTCGGAACCCGCACCCGATCCGTCTCCGTGACGACCGCATCGCTGCTCTCAAATTTTTTGAGCGCTTCTTTGTGAAATATCCGGGCCCCGGAAATCTCCAGAACGTCCAGGGCCGCAAAATAAATCTGTTCGATCTGATCGTCGCTGAGAATCCGGAACATCGTTGTCCCATATACCTGCTGATTCATTTTGATGAGCATTGTTTTTTCTAACATTGGTTCCTCTCCTATTTACCGGTTTTTAAAATGTGGTTTGAGCTTATGAGATTGTGTCAACCACAATTTTTTGATGAAACCTGGTATCATCTACAAACCAAGCAGTTCTTTTCCTTTATCAACAGCGCTGGCAGCATTTGACGCATAAGCGTCGGCGCCGATGTCTTTCGCAAATTCGGCCGTCACGGGTGCACCGCCAATCATGATTTTAACCTGGTCTCTGATGCCGGCCTCTTTTATGGCATCGATGGTCTCGCGCATCTTGGGCATGGTGGTGGTTAAAAGCGCCGACATACCGAATAGTTTCGCATCGTGATCCTTGAGGGCATCGACGAATTCCTGAGGATCTTTATCGACGCCCAGGTCAACGACATTAAATCCGGCACCTTCAAATAACATGCCGACCAGATTCTTTCCAATGTCATGCAGGTCGCCTTTCACGGTACCGAGGACGAAAGTCCCGATCGTGCTGGCTCCGGTTTCCGCTAACAAAGGCCGCAAAATCTCCATGGCACCGTGCATGCACTTTGCACACCGCAACACTTCGGGAATAAACATTTCACTGGCTTTAAAGCGCTGCCCGACAACGTCCATCCCGGCAAGCAGTCCCTGTTCCAGAATATCTTGCGGGGGTGAACCCTTGTCAATGGCTTCCTTCGTCATGCTTACCACCTCATCCATGTTACCGGCGATCAATGATTCTGCCATCTTTGCAAATAATTCACTCATGCTTGTTTTCTCCTTTCTGGGCGCGAATTACGGGGATCACTCACCGCAACGCGAATACCCAAGCGGGCTTATCTTTTAAAAAGTAAGGGTATCGGCATTGCTAAGCTTTAAAAAGGTTTTCGAAATAAGGTTATTTATCTTGAAATATATATAACGGCTGGCTGCTGAAAATTTTTGCTTGCCCGTTGCGTTTTGGCAGTTTTTGAATCATGGCGGTGTTTTTGATCTCAGTTGTTTGAGCGAATTTCTGGCGACTGGATTTAAATTTGTGTCTCCCGCTATTTATACGATATTCATATGAGAATCAAGGGGTATGGAATTTTTCTTGACAGACTTTATTTTATTATCATAGGTTTGTCGATCCCGTAGAAAATCGGTTTTTCGTCTTTTTTTTCAAACATTGAGAAATCCTTACTCACATCTGCACAATTGCTCGATAAATTAACTATTTCTACGATCACGTCACATTAAATTAAAAACAGGGAGAGCGGTATGTTTGGAAGGTATAAACCCCTGTGGGGCAAAAAATCCGCCCTCAAGTCAAATTATGACGCGGTTATCATCGGTGGGGGTTTGCATGGCCTCGCCGCCGCCTATTTTTTGGCGCGGGACCACGGCATGCACAACGTGGCCGTACTTGAAAAACGGTACATCGGTTTTGGCGGATCGGGCCGCAACACGGCTATCGTGCGTGCCAATCAACGGACCCAGGAAAACGTTCCGCTATATAAGGAAGCCCTTGAACTCTGGCCCGTGCTGACAAAAGAACTCAATTACAACCTGATGTTCTTCAATTGCGGGAACCTGAACCTGATGCACAGCGAAGCCGCCATGAATACGGCGCGGATGAATATTGCCGCAGCACAGTTTCAAGGGGTTGAAAGTCATCTGATTGATGCCAAGCAATGCAAGGAACTGATTCCGGCCCTTAATATTACAGAGAATATGAAGTATCCGATTTTTGGCGCTATGTATCATCCGCCAGGTGGCATTTTGCGCCATGATGCGATCGTCTGGGGATTGGCAAAAGGGGCTTCCAAACATGGTGTTGACATTCATCAGAATACCGGGGTTAACGGGATCGGTGTTGAAAACGGCAAAATCGTCTCGGTGGATACGGATCGGGGAAAAATTCACACACCACGGGTCTTGCTGGCGGCCGGCGGCTATTCCGCGGCCATTTCTTATCAAATGTTGGGTATCAAGCTGCCGATCAGCGTTCTGACCATTCAGGCCATGGTCACCCAACCCCTAAAGCCCATTTTAAATCATGTGATTTCATCGGGCACGTATCACGCTTACGCGAACCAGACCCTTAAAGGTGAAATTGCCACCGGCGCTCACATGGACCCCTGGCCCAATTACACCACCCAAACCACAGCTTATTACATCAAACATCAAGCCGAAGCCCTCAGCGAGATGCTTCCATGTTTAAAGGGTGTTAAGTTCATGCGGCACTGGGCCGGCTTGGCCGATATGACCCCGGATATGGCACCGATCATGGATGGCAATGATCCGATTGAAGGCTATTTCATGGATTGTGGCTGGGGATATTTCGGTTTCAAATCCTGTGCCGCCAGCGGCAAATATATGGCCCAGTTTATGGCGAGCGGCAATTGTCCCGATATGCTCAAGCCCTTCACCCTAAGCCGCTATAAACAGCATCGCTTAATGGGTGAAACCGCAGCGCTGGTGAGTTACACACCGGATAACTAAATGATTGAATATTGAAGATTGAAAATTGAAGATTTGTGGATGACGCTTCACTCCATCGTTTTAATTTAAAATTGATCCGCCGGAGGCGGACCTTAAATATTCAATTTTCAATATTCAATTAATAAGGGAGACTACATCATGGCATTAACCCTGACCTGCCCCATATGCGGCAAACGCAACGGCTATGAATTCCGTTATGGCGGAGAAGACAAAGGTCCCAGACCCGATGAGGCGGGTCTCACGCCGGAAGCCTGGTGCGAATACGTGCACCTGAACCAATGTGTGGCCGGAATACAAAAGGAGTGGTGGTGCCATCGGGATGGCTGCGGCGTATGGTTTACCACCCAGCGAGACACCACACGTAATCTGGAGGTGGAATAAGCGGAGGCACAATCATGAACCGGTTGGAAAAATTGCCAACTTTTCGAATCGATACGGCGCAAACAATTGCGTTTAAGTATAAGAACAAAACGTTTGAAGGCGTGGGCGGAGATACGGTGGCCACCGCTCTTTATGCCAACGGAATTCGCATCTTTTCGCGAAGTGTTAAATATCACCGCCCCCGAGGGCTTTACAGCCTGGACGGCGAATGCAGCAATACCTGTATGCAAGTCAACGACATCCCCAACGTTAGAACTGAAAATACCCTTCTTGAAGACGGC
>JASFGZ010000503.1:0-3780 GCA_050123495.1 Desulfobacterales bacterium | reverse complement strand
TGAATATTTCTGGTACAGCGGTGTGATTAAATCCGTCACAGCCAGAGATAAGATCGATCCAGCCGGGATTGCGAAAGTTTCCTGGCCCATAGGTGATCGGGAAGATCCCAATTCTCGAATCTATCCCTTTAAAGTGCACTTGGGGAATCAGCCATATGACAAAATCAACCAGACCTTACTGATGCCGCTGCTTTCCGGCAAACAAGGTTACTGGAGCACCCTCGATTGGAACACAGCACTGACTACCGGTCAGAAGTCCATGGGATTACCTTTCTCGGGTGAATTTGATTTTGTCGAAACAACCTATGTTTTTCCGATCACCCACATGGTGGCTCCCAAAGATAAATCTCTATCCTGTACGGAATGTCATTCCAAAACCGATAGCCGACTGGCAAATCTGAAAGGTTTTTACATGCCCGGCCGCGATGTTTCCAGAATTCTTAATTTTGCCGGTTGGGGTGCAGTCCTTGCCAGTTTGATCGGGGTCCTATTTCATGCGCTGGGGCGGATTTTTAGCAGCGGCAATGGCAGAAAGGAAGATTAAACCATGACAACCAACGGAAAAATGAAAAATATATATCTATATGCGCGCTTTGAACGGCTATGGCATTGGCTGCAGACCCTGTTGATCATCATCCTGTTGCTGACTGGATTTGAAGTCAATGGCGCGTTTACATTGTTCGGTTTCGGGTCGGCGGTGGAGGTGCATAATTTTGTCGGACTGACCTGGCTGATCGCGTTTGCTTTTTTTACTTTCTGGATTTTCACCACCGGTGAGTGGCGGCAATATATTCCGACCACCAAAAAAATGTTTTCGGTGGTGCGCTATTACATGTACGGCATCTTCCGGGGCGAACCCCATCCGGTACCCAAACGCAAAGAGGCCAAACACAATCCGCTACAGCGTATCGTCTATCTGATTCTGGCCGCGATATTGCTGCCGGTGCAAATGATTACAGGATTTTTGTACTGGAGCTACAATTCTTGGGGTGATTGGGGGCTATCTTGGTTGTCATTGCACGTCGTTGCCTTGATTCACACAGCCGGTGCTTTTGCAATCCTGTCTTTTATTGTCGTGCATGTATACATGATCACAACCGGCCACACGCTGTTTGCCCACACCCGGGCCATGATCACGGGTTGGGAAGAAGTTGCGGACGAAAAATCAGTGGGTGACTGGGAATACAAAACCAAAACCGCATAAAAATACAGAAATATAGGGGGCCATGTAAATAAAACAGGTCCCCCTTATCGTTTTATTATCTTTGATCTGGCAATTTCCTACGACATCCTCGCTCTGAAAATCATAACAGGATTGACCGCAGATAATCAGGTAATTCCTAACTTCTGATGCACATATGACGCTCTATCACAGCCGGCAGCCGGATGCGAATGGGCGAATGATATTGACACGCAATATCCAGTCTTCTATATTCCTCTCACAAGAATTGATCAGTATCACGCTCCCGCATTTTTTCAATATTAAACTGATATTGTTCTGCTGTCTCCTAACGATAGTGAAGATATTCACGCATAGCCTCCGTGTCCGAAATACTGATTTATTATAACCGTCAAAACCGGATCATTTGAAACGCACTCAAAGGAGAAATGATGGCCAAAAGAGATGACATCCACAAGATTCTCATCATCGGATCAGGTCCTATCGTGATCGGACAAGCCTGTGAATTTGACTACTCCGGTACACAGGCATGCAAAGCGCTGCGATCCATGGGATATGAAATTGTGTTGGTTAATTCCAATCCGGCAACGATCATGACCGATCCGGGTATGGCCGATGCCACGTATATTGAACCGCTAAATCTGAAAACCCTCACACAAATTATCGCCAAAGAGCGACCCGATGCACTCCTGCCCAACCTGGGGGGACAATCCGGCCTGAATCTTTCTTCTGAGCTTTACCGAGCAGGCGTATTGAAAGAATATGGTGTACAGATTATCGGGGTGAATGTGGATGCCATCGAGCGCGGTGAAGACCGTCTGGCGTTTAAGGCCGCGATGGAAAAGCTGGGTATCGAAATGCCGCGCAGCAAGACGGTCAACACGGTCGAAGATGCCGAAGCGGTGGCAGAAGATCTGGGCTACCCGGTTGTAATTCGTCCGGCCTATACCATGGGGGGAACCGGAGGCGGTTTGGTCTATAATATTGAGGAATTGAGAGTTATCGCCGCCCGCGGTCTGGCAGCAAGCCTCGTCAATCAGATCCTGGTTGAAGAATCGGTCTTGGGATGGGAGGAACTCGAACTGGAAGTGGTTCGCGATGCCAAAAATCAGATGATAACGGTTTGCTTTATCGAAAATGTCGACGCCATGGGCATCCATACCGGTGACAGCTACTGTACGGCCCCCATGTTGACGATCAGCCCGGAACTTCAGAAACGGTTACAGAAATATTCCTACGACATCGTTGAGGCGATTGAGGTGATTGGTGGAACCAATATTCAGTTTGCCCACGATCCCAAGACCGGCCGTGTGGTTGTTATTGAGATTAACCCCCGCACCTCCCGATCTTCTGCCCTGGCATCCAAAGCGACCGGATTTCCGATTGCCAGGGTTTCTGCTCTGCTCGCCGGCGGTATGACCATGGATGAAATCCCTTACTGGCGGGATGGAACCCTGGAGAAATATACGCCTTCCGGTGAATATGTCGTCGTTAAATTTGCCCGCTGGGCTTTTGAAAAATTTGAGGGGGCTGAGGATAAATTGGGTACTCAGATGCGGGCAGTCGGCGAGGCCATGAGTCTGGGCAAAACATATAAGGAGGCATTCCAGAAAGCGATTCGAAGTCTTGAGATCAACCGCTACGGTCTTGGGTTTGCAAACAATTTCAACAGGTTGTCGCTGGAAGAACTTATGGATCGGCTGGGCTTTGCCACCAGCGAACGCCAGTTTCTCATGTATGAAGCCCTGCGCAAAGGCGCGGAGGTGAAAGACCTGTATGAAAAAACCCATATCAAACCCTGGTTTATTGAACAAATGCGTGAACTTGTCGAACTTGAGGAGAAAATATTGGTGTACAGGGACCAAGAATTGCCGGATGACCTGCTGATCGAAGCCAAAAAGGACGGTTTTGCGGACCGCTATCTGGCCATGTTGCTCAACCTGCCGGAAAAGCAAATCCGTGAACAGAGAAAGGCATTGGGCCTGCATCAGGCCTGGGAACCGGTACCTGTAAGCGGTGTTGAAAACGCAGCCTATTACTATTCCACCTACAATGCGCCGGACACGGTTCCGGTCAGTGAGCGCAAGAAGATAATGGTTTTAGGCGGTGGACCCAACCGTATTGGTCAGGGCATTGAGTTTGATTACTGCTGCGTGCATGCCGCCCTGGCCATCCGCGATGCCGGTTATGAATCGATTATGGTTAACTGCAACCCTGAAACCGTATCGACGGATTACGACACATCGGATAAACTCTATTTTGAGCCGCTGACCGTTGAAGACGTTTTGAGCATCTATGAAAAGGAGAAACCCGAAGGCGTTGTTGTCCAGTTCGGGGGACAGACACCCCTGAACATCGCAACTGAACTGGAGGAAACGGGCGTAAAGATCCTGGGCACGTCTCCTGAAACCATTGATCTGGCCGAAGACCGGGATCGCTTCCGGCTCATTATGCGTAAGCTGAGCATCCCCCAACCGGATTCGGGCATGGCCAGTACCATGGATGAAGCACAGAAAATCGCTGACAAAATCGGATATCCCTTGATGGTCAGACCCTCATATGTTCTGGGGGGGCGTGGTATGGAAGTGGTGCAGGATGTG
>JASFGZ010000502.1:0-3789 GCA_050123495.1 Desulfobacterales bacterium | reverse complement strand
GATATCTTCAACCAGCGCATTTTCGCGGAAAATCCCAAAACGCTTTCGGAAATCGGCCAACAATACGGCATATCAAGAGAACGGGTTCGTCAAATACAAAAAAACATCATTTCAAAGATGAAAGACGCATTTAAGTGCGCATTACCCGATTATGCCGCCTGCAGTGAAGGTGGCCTGTACGGGTAAGTTCGACAGCCGTCGGATTGTTAGTTTTCCTAACGATCGATAATATTGGCGAATTTATGCGTACTCAAGCCGCATTGAAGTGCCAGAATTAATTCTGATAAACCGATTATGAGATCGCTCAGATGAAAACAAAATTGTTAAAATGGGTTAGATCGATGCTCAAAGAGGGTATGAGCCTGAAAAAGATATCTTTGAGCCTTGCTTTGGGCGTTGGATTGGGTATTTTTCCCGTTTTGGGCGTGACCACCATACTGTGTACATTTGCAGCCTTTACGTTGCGGTTGAACCTGCCTGCCATTCAGGTTGTTAACTTCATGGTTTACCCCTTGCAAATCGTACTGCTGGCGCCATTTTACGGTGCTGGCAGCTGGTTATTCAACCAACAGGGCTGGCAAATGATCGGCGAGAATCTGATCGAAAGGCTCCAGAATGATTTTTGGGGCAGCATGGCCAACCTGTGGGATTTGACACTGTATGCGATTCTTACATGGTTGGTCATCAGCCCATTACTGATCCTGATACTCTACAGCGCCTCAAAGCCAGTAATTCGCGCCGTGTCTGCTCACCGCAACTCGGATTCAAATTAATCCTTTTTGGGAAACCAGGGAAAAAATGGCGGCGTGCGCTTGATATACGCGCGATACCCAGGTCGGGTATTGACGATGGCTTTTTCTGTCAGCGGAATGCCGGTCATCTTGAGTAAAACAGCGAAAATCACCAACGGGCTTACCACTGTCCACCAGCTATTTGGCGTGGATAAGGCAACCAGAAAAATTCCCCACCAGATTAAACACTCACCGAAGTAGTTGGGATGACGCGAATAGGCCCATAACCCGCGGTCCATCACTTTACCCGCGTTGGTTTTATCGGCCTTAAATCGCGCCAGCTGCCAGTCGCTGACGGATTCAAAAACAAATCCAATCATCCAAATGATAGATCCCAGAAAATCGAGCCCGGTCAAATGGGCCGGTGTGGGGGATAGTTGTCCATACTGAATCGCCAGCGAGATCACCCATAAAAACAGTGCCTGGAGCAAAAAAACTTTAAACAGACTGATGATCCAGAATCGGGCGCCGCTGGTCTTTCTCCAGCCGCCATAGCGGGGATCTTCGCCTTTTCCCCAGTTGCGCCAGGATAAATGCGCACTCAACCGCAGTCCCCACGCTGTGGTGAGCAAAACGATTAAAATTTTGCGATCGGCAAATCCCTCAGCCTTGCCAAAGGTCAACCAGGCAATGAGGACAAATCCCAACCCCCAGAGGCTGTCGACAATCGATACGTTTTTATAAATCAGGCTGACCAGCCAACCGCAAATCATCAGGCCGATCACAGCGGCCAGGTTCCAGCCGAAAATACTGAGTAAATTTTCCATTCTCATTGCTCCAGAGGCCCTACCCGTCTTTATGAGATTATTCGCTGTGGCCGTAAGGGATCTGCCACCGGATTGCCGGCCTGACGCTCAGCAACCGCGTTGCGAATTTGCTGATGAACGCGGCTGCTGATCGGGTATGCCAAAACGATAAGAAAGGCGATCATATTGCATGCCGACGGTACCAGCGCATACAAGGTTCTCAAAGTCAGCTGCACCTGTTCGGTTTGTGCGACGTTCGGTTCATAACCGGCGTAACCGAGGAAGGACAGTCCCGCGCCCACACCGATGGCAGCAGCAAATTTTTTGGCAATGGACCACAGGCCGATGTACTGTCCCTCCCGTCTTTGGCCGGTGAGCAGCTCATCGTAATCAATGACATCCGCCTGGATGGCGGATGGCAACGCCAGGGTGGCGCCAAAGCCGATGCCGGATAGAAAAACCAGGATACCGTAGATATATGCATCGCCAGGGCCCAGAAAAAATACGCCGATAAATGCGCCGGTATTGATGAGCATGGATGTCAGCCAGGCCGCCTTTTTGCCGATGCGACGCGAAAGCAAGATCCAACCGGGCAAAAAGATGATTCCGGTTACAAAATAAAGCAGTAAGAAGGCATCGGCGAGATGCGACTGCAAGACATACTCGACATAATATAAAATGAGGGTTGCCGGCAAATTACTGCCAATTGCCGCAATCGTATAGGATATGACCAAAATAACAAAGGGTCGATTGCGGGCCACATAATGAAATCCCATCCAGAGGCCTGTCGGATTCAGGGCCTGGCCGGCTGGTTTTTCTTTAATTGCGAAGACGCACCACCAGCAGGAGCCGATTAACAAAGGCGCATATATTACTGCAATCCAGAAAAATTTAGCGCGCTCGCCTGCAGCGTCTGAAGTCAGATCAAAGGCCCATTGGACAAGCGCTGGTGAACTGGCCGCCATCAGGGTGCCGGCGATGAGAAATCCGTCGCGCATGCCAAATAGGGCGGTACGTTCATGATAGTCGAAGGTGATTTCAGGGCCCAGGGACTCAAAGGGGACCACGACAACGGTCCAAAACAAAAACAGCGCGTAGATACAGATACCAAACCACCAGGTCTCAAAATCAGCAGATGCCTGCGGGGGGTTAAACAACAGATACATGCTCAAAACGATAAAAAGCGATCCGATGGCAATATACGGGCGGCGCCTGCCAAATCGGGTTTGGCTCCGATCCGAGATATACCCAATGGCGGGATCGGTTAGGGCATCAAAAATGCGCACACTGAATAAAAGGGTGCCTAGAACCGCAATATTGATGCCCACCACGTCAGTGTAAAATTTGGGGATATAGACGTAAACCGGTATCCCGACGACCGCCAGGGCAAGGGCTGGAGCTGAATACGCAATTTTTTTTCGCAAAGCGATATGTTCGGGATGCCGCGGTTTCACGATAAGTCCAAGAGTTCTTTTTTCATAGATTCGCTAATTGGTTTTGATCCCAGCCAGATGGAAAACAGGGCAGCCGCAAAATCAGCGCCTTCGATAATGCCCTTGGGCTCGCCGTTTAACGCCAGCTCCGTCCCCTTACCGGGGATATAGGTTAGTGCATACCGATCGCCGGGCTGAACATCCTGGTACAGTGAGTTGTGGTATTCAATTCGGGGTCGCAACCGCTCATAGGTCTGTGGATCTACATTTTCAGATATCTTTTTGTTGGTGGCAGAACCAAAATCATCGCCGGCAATGGATCTGAAATATTCAACCTCCAATCGCTTGGGCACATCTGAAAGCGCCATCTTCGAAGGGCAATCTTCCGGCAGGTATAAGGCCCCAGCGTATACTTTTACAAACACCATCGCCCGCAAAAGTCCGGTGCCTCTTAACGTTAAAGACGTGCCCGCTGTTGTATGCCGATCATCAAAATTAACCCCTTCAATTTCTGCAGCTTTGATCTGGGGTGATATGAAAAGCATCGCGATTACGGCAACGATTGTTTTTACGGATCGATCGTTTTTTATGTTCATCCTATTGTCCTTCATCTAAAAGGTTTGCTGTATGCGTTGCGCATTAAATGGTTATTTGAATAAACACCACATTGTAGTTAAAATGGTTTATTGTAAGATAATGCAGATTCTTTTGATGGCAAATGAGATATACACCCGCTGATGCGGTTTCAACGAATCTGGTGTTTAGGGTAGAATTAAATCAGATCGGTCTAACCATTTGAGTGTGTCTGAGCGAATCAGA
>JASFGZ010000501.1:0-3795 GCA_050123495.1 Desulfobacterales bacterium | reverse complement strand
ATGATCAGCGGCCTGTTGACCCAGGGCATGAATCCGGCCGCCGCCCTTGCTTTTCTGATTGCCGGACCCACCACCACGCTGCCGGCCATGGCGGCGGTGTGGCCCCTGGTGGCCCGGCGAGTTTTTTTTCTCTATGTTTCCTTTTCGCTGGTGGGTGCGATTATCATCGGATTTTTAAAACTTATCCTGGGATAGGTTGCCTGTTGCAAAACCGGTTGCATTCATTTATGAATAAAAGGAAACCATTCAAAGAAAGGGTAAGTGCGATGGACGAACCAAAAGAAGTTACCATTCAAACCTATCACGGGTGGGAAGAATTTTATAACATTGAAAAGGGTGACAAACTGGATTTCTTTATGCGAAACGAACGGATGATTGACATCCTGTTTTCCCAGCAGTTTGACCGGTCGTTTCTGAATGAGATGTGCATTCTGGCCACCCAGATCCGTCGAATGGCCCTAACTCAAATGGGAGCCCAGAAGCTAAGCAGTCTGCTATCCCACAAGCGTGCCATGCTGTATTTTGTGCAGCCTTCTACCCGAACTTTTATATCCTTTCTCAATGCCTGCCATATCCTGGGGATGAAAATTTCAGAAATTCGAGGCACCACCACCAGCTCAGAGGTAAAGGGTGAGTCCCAGGAAGACACCATCCGGACTTTTGCCAGCTATGTGGATCTGATCATTATTCGCCACCCTGAGGCCGGCTTTGCCGAAAAAACCGCCTGGATTCTGAACCAAAACAAACTGCCGGTGGCTGTCATCAACGGCGGCTCCGGGCCCGATCAGCATCCGACCCAGGCGCTTCTGGATATCTACACATTGGAGCGATCTTTTCGAAATATCGGCGGCCTGGACGGCAAAAAAATTGCCATGGTGGGAGATTTAAGACGCGGACGGACCGTGCGCTCTCTGAGCTATCTCATGCGAAACTACAAGGACATCAGGTTGTATTTTGTCTCACCGGAAGTATTTCAGATGCGAAACGATATCAAAATCTTTTTAAAAAAGCATAAAATCGAATTCCACGAAACCGATGATTTCGCCAGCGTCATGCCCGATGTGGACGCCATTTACATGACGCGCATTCAAAAAGAATATGCGGAAGCCCCGGCGGAGGAATCCGATATCTACCCGCAATTTCATTTCACCAAAGAGCATCTAGCGGTAATCCAATCCCACTGCATCATTATGCACCCGCTTCCCCGTCGCTATGAAATCGAAGTTGAAGTCGATAAAGATCCACGCGCGGTTTACTGGAAACAGGAACGCAACGGCATGTGGATGCGCGCGGCGCTGATTGCGTATATCTTTGGCGTGGATAAGAAAATCGCTGCTGAGTTCAGGTAGAAATTCGCCTTGCGCCGAATTTTAAATTAAACCCTACTAAACAGACAAAACCGAATGATTTTTTTCTTTGATGATCTGCCGCTGGTCGAAGATGATTTAAGAACACTCTAATACAAGTGTCCCTTGGCTTGACAACCACCAATTATGATATCTGCAATATTAGTGAACCTGTGTTATTCTCAGTAGTTGGCAAATATCTTGTTTTATGGCAAATGATTCTATCGTTTTTAAATTCTAATATTTACTGGATATCCATTAGTTTCGGAAGTTCATTCTTATTCATGTTGTATTGAAATACTTATCGCAACAAGATCAATAGCTAAATTTGACACCAGAGATCCTATATTAATATGGGCGATATTATGCAGGAAATCGATAAAACCAAACCGGTATTGGTTACAGGAGGTTCAGGTTATTTAGCTTCTTGGATAATCAAAATGTTACTGGGGGAGGGAATTAATGTTAATACAACCGTGCGCGACCCTTCGAGTATTCTAAAAGTAGCGCACCTTAAAACCCTGGCAAACGTATCTACCGGACAATTGAAGCTGTTCAGATCGAATCTTATGGATGACGGCAGTTTCGATGAACCGATGCAAAATTGCGAACTAGTGATTCATACAGCCTCGCCCTTTTTTTTAACCGGTATCAAAAATCCAGAAGAAGAATTAATTCGCCCAGCTAGGGAAGGAACAAGGAATGTACTTAAATCGGCAAATAGAAATTCAATTATAAAACGTATCGTTCTCACGAGCAGTGTCGTTGCAATCTATGGCGATAATGCGGACATAGCGTCGGCAAAAGGGAAAATGTTCACTGAGAAAGAATGGAACGTAACGAGCAGCGCTGAACACCAGCCGTATGCATATTCAAAGACAATTGCGGAAAAGGAAGCATGGGCTATTGCAAAGGAACAAGATCAATGGGATTTGTTAACAATTAACCCTGGCTGGATTTTGGGCCCGTCGCTGTCGAAGAGAACGGACTCAATGAGTATCAGGACAATGATCGACTTTGGTAATGGTACATATAAACGCGGTGTTCCGGAGCTATGGAATGGTATTGTTGATATACGTGATGTGGCTAAGGCCCATATCAAAGCAGGATTCACACCAGAGGCAAGTGGAAGGCACATCGTCGTGAACAAAGTATTAACGTTGCTTGACATTGCAAATATTATTCGAAAACATTTTGGCGATGATTATCCATTACCCAGAAGCAAGGCTCCGAAATTTTTTTTCTGGCTTATAGCACCGATGATGGGCTACTCCCGCAAATATGTGACCAAAAATGTCGGCATTAAAATTAAGTTTGACAACTCATACAGCAAGAAAGACTTGAATATATCGTATATACCTATCGAGGAGACGATCAAAGATCATTTTCAACAGATACTCGATGATGGATTGCTGACCAAAATCTAAATATCAGAATGAAATAATATTAAAAAAATTGATACTATCTGTATTCACCGTCATCTTTAAATATATCGGTACTTGAGAGATATTTGTTTTTCTGGAGGGATATGTCAAAGCAATGGCTATAGGAATCACTAATCGCTTGACCCATCTCAGCAAAGCATGTATCAATTTTTATAACTCGCTTAAATCTCATTGCTCTGACACTGAATCTCAACGTTTCTGCCTGATCTGATCAGATTTTAATTTGCCCACACAATAATTTTTCTAACCAATAAAGCCGAAATGATACTCCTTTTGAAGATAAGAAATCTGAAGTTGCCGATGTGGTGCCCCCACAGGGTTTGCAATTACTTATGGGGGCAAGCATTCAGGTAATAAACAGCTTGAAGCAACGCATAGTGAAAAAGGAGGTTTATAATGCTATTTTTGAACATCTATACTTACAAAGAAGGCAAAAGAGAGGAAATCATAGCAAGGCGTCTGGAAAAGGGAAGAGGCGATCCTGAGGGTGTAAAAATCCATGGTGAGTGGACTGCTCTCGATGGGAGCGGTGGATACCTGATATTTGAAACAGATAGACCTGATTATTCATGGACTATGATGTGGAATGATTTGTTGGACATGGAGATTATTCCAATTTTGGATACTGAAAAGGATGTAATGGGGCTTTTAAAATAAGGACCTTAGTGAAGTACAGCCATTAACAGCAGAGATGTTGAGGCAGTTGTTGCTGGTGATACATAATAAATTATGGTAGCGTTTATTTCCCAACACCTATTTCATATGAGGTAGCCGGTGGTCAATGTGGGCCTCCGGCTAACTATTTGCTGGGTATGTATTCTGACCAGGGCATTTTTTCTTGTCAAAAGATGATATCTGCAATATTGGTGAATCTGTAATATTCTCATCCAATAAGTCACCAGTTTCCAGAAACCTGAATTTTGATTGAAAAAACCCTTTGATTTGGATATAAATTCATACAAATCAATTTTGATTCTACTTTTCTATCTGCTCTGAATCGGATC
>JASFGZ010000500.1:0-3802 GCA_050123495.1 Desulfobacterales bacterium | reverse complement strand
ATGACGATACCCATATAAAAAACTAATTTATCAACAATCATCGTCGAAAGGAAAAGAAGATGTCCAGAGTTGTAAAGTGTGCCCACATCCAGGCATCTAACGCCCAGCATGAGGGAACGCCCGCCGAAATAAAAGAAGCCATGATCCAAAAACATATCCCCTTAATCGAAGAAGCCGGCCAAAAAGGGGTGAATATTCTCTGCCTCCAGGAAATTTTCTACGGGCCCTATTTTCCCGCCGAACAGGATATCAAATGGTACAGCAATGCCGAACCGGTTCCGGGTCCGACCACCGAGCGTTTGACCGAATATGCCAAAAAGTATCAGATGGTCATGATCGTCCCGGTCTACGAAATGGAAATTGATGGGGTCTACTACAATACGGCCGCTGTAATTGATGCAGACGGCGCCTACCTAGGTAAGTTTCGAAAAATTCACATTCCCCACACCTGGCCGGGATTCTGGGAAAAGTTCTACTTTAAACCCGGCAATCTGGGGTTTCCGGTATTTGAAACCGCCTATGCCAAAATCGGAATCTATATTTGCTACGACCGCCATTTTCCAGAGTGTGCCCGGCTGCTGGCACTCAAAGGTGCGGAGATTCTGTTTAACCCTTCGGCAACCACGTCGGGTAAATCCCAGTATCTGTGGGAGTTGGAACAGCCGGCCCAGGCGGTGGCCAACGGTGTATTTATCGGCGCCAATAACCGCATCGGTCTTGAAAAACCGTGGGAATTCGGCAAGTTTTACGGTTCCAGCTACTTCGTTGATCCGCGCGGTGAACTGCTGGTAAAGGGCAGCGAAGACAGGGATGAAATCGTCATCGCCGATCTTGATCTCGAGCTCATCCGCGAAGTAAGGGACGGCTGGCAGTTTTTCCGGGATTTGCGACCCGATATGTATACCGGCCTGACCCGAACCGTCGGCTCATAAAATGAAATAGCATATTGAACTTATTAGGCAACCGAATGCGAGCAAGTCGGTCGGCATGCATTCGAATTCGGCGAAAGGAGGGCGGTATTTATTCATCTTAACCATCCCCATAAGGGGGCTAACCCATAAGGAGGTCAACAGACAATGAATGAAGAAAGCACACAGGAAAAGCAACATTGGATTGTTTATCCTCTCGGCAGTAAACCCAAGTGGCCGCTGGCAATACTGCTGGGCATTCAGCAGTATCTGACCATGTTCGGCGCTACGGTTCTCATCCCCTTCATTGTCGGCGGGGCCATGAAACTTCCCCCGGAAGAACTGGCATTGATGATTTCAACCATCTTTTTTACATCTGGTCTGTGCACATTGATCCAGCAATCTCCGCTGGGCAACAGGTTACCGGTCATTCAGGGTGGAACGTTTTCGTTTCTGGGTCCCACATTTGCCATCATCGGTATGGTGGCCGCTAAAAAACTGACCGGCTCAGAACCCATGTGGCAAATTCAGATCCAGCATGTGGCCGGCGCTATTATGGTGGCCTCGGTCTTTGAAATTGTTCTGGGTTACACCGGAATCATGGGCCATGTGCGCAAGCTCATCAGTCCCATTGTAATCGGCCCCACGATTGCGATGATCGGTCTGGCACTGTTTGGTATCGGCGCGCCCTGGATGGCTTCCAACTGGATCATTTCGCTGATCACGCTGGTTGCCCTTATTCTTTACTCTCAGGTATTTTCGCAAAAATCCAAAGCCTTTATGCTCTTTCCGGTGCTTCTAGCCATCTTGACCGGATGGATTGCATCGCTTTTCGGTTCGCTTACGGGGATGATTTCTCCCGAAAGCCCGGCTTATCTGAAAACCGACTTGATTTTTGCCGCACCCTGGTTCAGCCTGAAACCGCTGGTACCGTTTAAGTGGGGCTTTCCGGATTTGGGCAGCACCACCCTGTGGGCGGGTGCATTCGGCATGCTGGCCGGTTATCTGGCTTCGATGATCGAGTCCATCGGTGATTATTATGCCTGTGCCCGAATTTCCGAGGCACCGGTGCCTACGGGCCACATGATTTCGAAAGGCTTGGGCGCTGAAGGACTGGGTTGTCTGGTTGCCGGCATCCTGCAAACCTGCAACGGGACCACCACCTATTCCGAAAACATCGGCTCCATTGGTCTGACCCGTGTCGCCAGCCGGAGGGTGGTGCGCTGCGGTGCGGTGGTTATGTTGGTCATTCCCATTGTGGCCAAGTTCGGCGCTATCCTTGCCACTTTGCCCAAACCGGTGGTAGGCGCCATGTTTGTGGGTCTGTTCGGAATGATTGCCTCTGTGGGATTGTCCAACCTGCAAATTGTCAACCTGAACAACTCCCGCAACCTGTTTATCATCGGAATTTCTTTCTTTGCAGGACTTTCAGTCCCCTACCATTTCAACCCGATGCAGTCTGCAGCCGCGGTACCGATCGACTGGAGCGGAGCTGGTGTCTTTTTTAAAGTGATCGGCGATATCCTGCAGGCTATTTTGACCACCGGAATGGCGGTGACCGCCATCCTTGGCATTATCCTGGACAACCTTCTGCCCGGTGCCAGCAGGGCAGAACGCGGCCTGGAAGTCTGGGAGAAAGAAGCTTCCGAAGAAGCCTGGGTGGAAGCAGAAGCGCAATGGGCCGCGATGAAAGAAGGTGAAGCACGACCGGTTTAAACACCGGTTGTCGTTCGTTTCATAATTAAAATGGGGAAAAGCGCATTGCGGCTTTTCCCCATTTTTACAGACAATTTTTTACCCATTCACATAGTTAAGGAATCAAACGATTGCCAAGGCCCATCTTAGTTATCATTTACGTTCTGATGATCATCATCGGGCTGGTTGCTATGTATTCCCTGCTGAATGCGGGCAACCCGAACAGTCTGCTGCGGCCGTTTTTCCCGGACCCCAAATATGATCTATATATCGCCATGATTTCGTCGGTCCTGATTTTTATCTTAGGGTTTTTCGTTTTCTTTTCCCGGGACCAGGAAAGCTTTCGGCAACTGGTGGAGCTAAATTCTGAGAAAATAAGAGCGCTGCGCACAGCAGGTAAAAAGGATGAAGAAATTGCCGATTCCATTCTTGCGGCCATGGGCAGCAATAGCGGATACCGGCACAATCTGGCGCGCAAGAAATTGTTGATTTATCTCTCAGAATTCAAATAGAAAAAGGCGGTGTCTTAGAAGAATTATTCACCACAGAGCTCGCCGAGTTCACAGTGAAGTTTAAAAAATTATGTTTTTCATAGAATAATTTAAAAATTTCAGTCTCTGCGTTCTCTGTGCGCTCTGTGGTAAATTAGGAAGTCCTCTTGTAGCTTTAATTCAGACTCAATCGTATCGGTTTTATAAAAATCAGCTATGGATTTTTTGGGTGAACAACATTGGCTTATTATTGCGGTCGTCTTTTTCGGGATTATCGGCTACATTGCTTTGATGCGCTGGCGCGACCGCAAATGGATTGAAGCGCGCTTCGGCAGCCGGCCTATTCTGGCCATGAGCTTTGGGGTCAATTTTTTCGGAAGCGCTTCTGAGCCCGGCAAACCACGACGAAGCAGCGGATTTTTACTTTTACTTTCCGACCAGCTTTTCTACCGTAGCCGGGTAAAGAAAATTGAATTAGAGATTCCGGGGGCGCGTATCGCGCGCGTCTATCACGACCGGTTCCACAAAGGTGTAAACCTGCATCAATCTTTAGTCAAAATAGACTTTTTAAATGATCAGGATCAAAAAGACACTGTCGCCTTCAAAGTTCCTTACCCGCCTCAATGGATGCAGGCCATTGATAATGCGCTTATCAAGAAGAAAAAATAGCGCTCTCGGTTGCCTCGCGTCCTTCTTGACAAAAAAATA
>JASFGZ010000499.1:0-3809 GCA_050123495.1 Desulfobacterales bacterium | reverse complement strand
CTATTTGGTTGGATTCGTTGAATTGGTTCAACGGGTTCGCTTTAACAAATAAAACGAATTAAACCAATCAAACCAATTAAACAGATGGTACGCCTGCCATCTGACTGACACCCGCCTGCGCGGCCGTAGCCGCTTCGGCGCGGCGAAGGCCCGAAACCTGACACCTGAAACCTACCTTATATCAGACTATAGCAGAATTTTTCAAAAATTTTACGCTCAAATTTGCCGGCCTCGACATCCCGCTTAATGAGCTTTAGGGTGTCAAAGGGGCTTTTAGCCCTGCGGTAAGGTCTTTCCTCATTGGTTAAAGCTTCGTAACAGTCGATGATACCCAGCAGTTGCCCGGCAAAGGAAATCTGTTTAATGCCCCTGGGATAACCGCTGCCGTCCAGCTTTTCGTGGTGCTCGAGTGCTCCCTGAGCAATCCCGCTGTCAATTCCGCTTTTGAATTTTATGATATATTCCCCAATCTTTGGGTGGCGCTTCATCATTTTAAATTCTTTGTCGGTTAATTTTCGGGAAGCTTTAAGAATGTTGTTCGGTATTTCAGTCTTGCCAACGTCATGCATCAAAGCACTTAAGCCCATTCGTTTGGTTTCATGTAAAGATAATTTCGAATAGAAACAAAAACCCAGGGTCAATGCCATAACATTCACCGAGTGGATAACCGTTGTGTAATCTTTAAATGAAATCGAGGCGAAGGTTTTTATAATTTCTGGATTTTTTGAATAACCGGATACGAGCATGTCAACCGTCTCGGGCAGCGCCCTGAGCGTACCGCTCCTCGGTTCCGTCAGCGTTTCTTCAACAAGGTTACAAAGGGTAGATTTCACTTCCATTACATTTCCGGCTTGGATACTTTTAGCGATCTGCCGATTAAAACCTTTTTGCAGCTCTTCTATCGCAGTTATCCGATCTTTTTGATGAATATAGAGTTCGGTCGGGTGTCTTTTTTCGCCGAGGCGCAAGTCTGTCATTACTTTACCCGGCGGCTTGTATAATACAAATTTGTTGCCTTCAATATAAAAGAGTCCGACGTCCCGGTAATAATTAATCTGTGAATTTCTTATGGGAATGTAATTGTTTTCTTGCAAAGTTTTCTGTGGCCCTTTAAATCCAAACGGTTGGTTCAAAATGACGGTTAATCCTATCAGCGGTAGTTTTTTAATCGGCATTTTTTAAATAAAAGTTTACACAATTTTTTTGCCGGGCTTTTCATGATTTTCAGCGGTCTTTGTGATCGGTAGATACCGGTTACACGATCCTGCCATGATGTTTAATTTATCTGAAATTGTATACATAGCTACAATTCTGATTTGTCTGGCGTTAGGTTGTAGAACGATTTACAAAACTGAAATGAGAACGGTGATCGGACCTTTATTAGAACCCATCTCAAAAATGCGTCTAAGTGCCCATGGAGGTGTGCCTTGCCCTGAAACCTGATTCACATTTTTGAGATGGGTTCTATTCGGGTATCGAAACTGATAAAAACCGAATTTGCCTATTGCAAGACGAAACCAATTTGGTATATGGTCAGATGAATTTTTTCTTCCGAGTTTCCTTCTTACTCCGGATTTCAGAAAAAAGAGATCAGTTTCGATTAAAATCCCAAATTCAATGATGATATCCTAGAACCGATCTAGGATGTTATCGCACAAATAGGAAATTGAATACTAGCTCAATCCCACCCAAAATGCCTGACGATCAATCCGCCTCCGGTATTGATCCGGAAGATGCGCTCATTCAAGTAAAAGCCTTTGCCAAAGCTTGTTTTGATAAAGCTTCAGGAAGCCACGACTGGGAGCACACGCTTCGGGTGTTCCGGCTGTGTGAGATGATTGGCAGGGCAGAAAACGCAGACATGGGTCTGCTGCGGGTCGCCGCCTACCTGCACGATATTGGCCGCAGTTTGCAGGATACTTCAAACGGCGTGGTATGCCATGCGGAAAAAGGAGCTCAAATGGCAGAACCGTTTGTCGAGAGACTCCCGCTCACAAAAAAACAAAAGCAAAATATCATTCATTGTATACGGTCCCATCGCTTTCGCAATCACCATACGCCCGGTACAGCTGAAGCAAAGGTTTTGTTCGATGCCGACAAACTGGATGCAATCGGCGCCATCGGGGTGGCCCGGGCCTTTCTTTTTGCCGGCGAGGTGGGGGCTCGGCTGCATAACCCGGAACTTGATGTTGAAAACGCCAAGCCTTACTCGGCAGACGATACCGGATACCGGGAATTTAAAGTCAAGCTGTGTAAAATTAAAGATCAAATGTTGACCGCAGAAGGTCGTAAATTGGCACGCGAACGCCATGCGTTCATGAATGATTTTTTTAACCGTTTTTTAGAAGAATATGAGGGAAAGAGGTAGCCATTATGAGTATTAATGTCGTTGAACGGATAGATGATCTAGTAAAAGTGAAGAATATTCTAGTAAGCGTTTCCGACAAACGCGGGCTCGATCAATTTATTCCGGATCTGGCTGAGATTAACCCGGACATTCAGATTTTTTCAACCGGCGGAACCTATGGCCGAATCAATGAAATTTTAGGAGAATCTGCCGGCGCACACCTGACCCAGGTTTCCGACTTCACCGGTCAGCCTGAAACGCAGGGCGGTCTGGTAAAAACCCTGGATTTTAAAATTTATCTTGGACTTCTGACTGAGACATACAACGATGCACATCAAGGTGATTTAAGACGAACCGGCAGCGTCCCGATCGATATGGTGGTGGTCAATCTATATCCGTTCAAAGAAACGATCTCAAAACCGGATGTAACCGTGGAGCAGGCCAGAGGTAATATCGATATCGGTGGGCCTTGCATGATTCGAGCTTCCGCTAAAAATTACATCCGGGTTGCATCTGTGGTTGATCCGGCTGATTACGGAAAGATTCTTTCGATTCTGAGAGAGAACCAGGGCGCGACAAGCCTGGACCTTCGTTTTCAGCTGGCCCGTAAAGCCTTTGATCACACCGCCGTCTATGACCGTACAATTGCCGATTTTTTGGTTTCAAAAGTGATCGATGATGTAACAAATTGTTATCAATTGGAAAATAAGGAGTGATACCATGGCCGAAGACCTCAAAAAAATGTATCGAACCGTAATGGATGACCACTTTCCGCCTCAGATGGAAATCAGTTTTATCGATCAGGACAAGCGCCAGACACTTTTTTATGAAAAAGTCGTCTGGGTCGTCGATGAGGTCCAAAAAGGGCTCAGATACGGGGAAAATCCCGGCCAGGAAGCTGCGCTTTACAAGCTGGTCAACGGCAATCTGGTGCTGGGAGAAACCCAAACCATCCAGCCCGGGCAATTTCTGGCTTCAGAGATTGCGCTGCTGCAATCCGGAAAACACCCGGGCAAGACCAATTTGACCGATGCGGATAATTCTCTCAACATTCTGCGCTATTTTACGGATAAACCATCGGTGGTCATCGTCAAACATAATAATCCCTGCGGCGTCGCCAGAGCCGATACGCTGGTAGAAGCGTATATCAAAGCCAATATGGCTGACCGGGTCGCCGCCTTCGGGGGCTGCATCGCCGTAAATCAGCCGGTAGACAGAGCAACCGCCGAGGCCGTCACCCGGCAATATGCCGAAGTCATTGTTGCGCCTGATTTTGAAGAAGGGGTGATGGGTATATTTTCTCAAAAACCGAACCTCAGGGTGATTAAAATCGGCAACATTGAGCGCCTGCAAACATTTGTGGGGCAAAGATGCGTTGAGCTTAAAAGCCTGATTGATGGCGGCATTATTGCCCAGTGGTCGTTCGTACCCACAACCCGTTCCAGGGATGATCTCAGGTCGG
>JASFGZ010000498.1:0-3816 GCA_050123495.1 Desulfobacterales bacterium | reverse complement strand
GATGGTAGCGGAAGGTTTTGAACAAAAGTTAATAAGATCTATATGCTTTCATCGAACCTTTTTTCGAGTTCAATCCGGCCGGTCAGATTTGAGTTTATCAATTTATCTACCAGCGATCGTTCTGATGTCGCTTTGCTTGTTTGCGGTATACTGGACCGGTTGTCAAACGATCTCGCTTGATGAGGCCAAAGATATCAGTCTCGAGTTTAGTGGTGATTCCTTTGAGCCACCGCCTAGATCGATTAACGATGTTGTTTCGAAAGGCTGGGAAAATTTTGACCTATGTAAGATTGGGGATGTTGTTGACCGAGTTAACTTACTGACTCGCCTATTTTAGGTCATCAGCGCACAGGCATCGATGCTGATCTTCGTATCGCAGGCAGCTCTCCCAGACACTTTACAAAATGCTTGCGATTAGCAGCATCGCTTACAATCCAGCGCTTTTTGATTCCGCGTAAAGTTACATGATGCAAGGTTCCCGGGACCTCCAACCGAGTTTGACATGGCATCGAATTCCTTCTGCCTATAAATTTATGCCAATTACATAATACAAATAAGTCAACTTAGACAACACCGCCCCTTATATCCTTTCGGAGGAAGACCACAACCACGTTCACGCAAAGCTTGCCGAGGGCAGATTTGAGTAAAGGCTTTTTTAATGATAAACAAAAGGCACTCACCACGGTTACATTCTCATATCCCAAATTGACATCAGACCGAGTTAATGGCAAGTTACATTTTTAGAACCCATTTGAAAAAGGTGAATTAGGGTTCAGGGCAAGGCGCAAACCGATTCGAAAGCGGAGCATACACGTTAGTATGTGAGCATTTTGAATTGGTTTGCAACGCCGCCATGGACACTTAGACGCATTTTTGAGATGGGTTCTAGTGAACTGGGCAGGCAAAGTGCAGCCCCTTGAGCCAATAGGAGATTTAAATATGAGCCCGTTTCAGCCTTTTGTTATGGAACGCATGATGTCCAAGTTTGAACAGGAAGTTGAGTACAATCTATCAGAAAGTGGCGTGCATCCAGTACTTTTAAGTGAACTATTAGCCGACAATCCGGATATGATTGACCACCTGTTAGCCACGGACCTCAATTATCCTCATGTCAATGGTATTCCTGAACTCCGGCAAAATATTGCGAATCTCTACGATGGCGCTACTCCCAATAATGTGCTGGTCACCGTCGGTGCAATTGAAGCGAATTATAATTCCCTGCGCACCTTGCTCTCAGCAGACGATGAGATCGTGGTTATGCTGCCGAACTACATGCAGATCTGGGGCATCGCCAAAAATCACGATTACACGTTAAATACCTTTCGCCTGCTTGAAGATAAGGGCTGGGCGCCAGACATAGCAGAGCTTGAATCGGTTTTGACACCCAGCACAAAACTCATCGCTGTTTGCAACCCAAACAATCCGACCGGGCGAATTTTAACAGAGTCTGAAATGGACGCAATCATCTCTTCGGCTGATCGCGTGGGTGCATGGATCCTATCCGACGAGGTCTACCGGGGGGCGAACCGCGTGTCAGATGAGGAAAACGCATCGTTTTACGGTCGTTATGATAAAGTCCTGGCAGTTGGAAGCATGAGCAAAGCATACGGGTTGCCGGGCTTGCGTATCGGCTGGGTCGTCGGCCCTGTGGATACGATTGACGACATTTGGGCGCGACACGAATATACAACCATCAGTGCCACTATGCTTTCTAACAAACTGGCAGCGATTGCCCTATCGCCGGAAGTGCGACCCCGTTTGCTGCAACGCACACGCAGCTTCATTCGCAGCGGGTATCCGATCCTGCAGGAATGGATGGATCGCCATACGAAAACGTTCACAATACATCCTCCCGATGCGGCCGCAATTGCCTTTATTCGCTATCATCTAAATGTGAATTCGACGGCGTTAACCGAGCGTCTGCGTAAAGAAAAGAGCGTATTAATCGTTCCCGGTGATCATTTCGGCATGGATCATTTTTTGCGTATCAGCTTCGGCCTGCCGCACAATTATCTCGTTCCGGCCTTAGAGCGAATTCATGATCTAATTGTGGCGTTGGAAAAACTTTGAGCTTCAAGTCTTGAGCTATAAACTAAATTTTTATGATCGTTTCTTTTCATCCTTTATTTGAAGGAGATAAAAATATCATTTGCGCGGGGCGCGAACCCGGCGTGGATGACCTTGCGGCCATAAAAGCAGCCGAGGCAGTGGTTTTGCCCCAGGGATGCCGTCAATCCCTGTATGAAATGGCCACCGCCAACTGCAAACACGTATTTCCCAATTACAGGGTCCGATTTGACTTTCCCGGGAAAATCGGCCAGATCAGACTGTTTCGAGAAACCAGCACGGCCCACCCACCGGCTGAATTGTATCGATCGGTCGCTGAATTCAAACAACATTATGGTAAAGCGCCCGGGGATACTTCCTCGGGGCTGCCATGTGTTTTTAAATTTGATTGGGGGGGTGAAGGGGAAACCGTTTATCTGATAAATTCCCGGGACGATCTAACAAAAGTTTTGGAAAAAGCAGCTGTTTTTGAAAATTCAGGTCAAAAGGGGTTTTTGCTGCAGCAATATGTCCCGACCTACGGCAGAACCCTGCGCGTTATCATCATCGGCCGGGCAATGATTTCATACTGGCGAATACAGCAAAGCACCGACGGTTTTATGTCCAGCGTTTCCAGGGGGGCCCATATCGATACCGCATCACGGCCGGATCTGCAAAACACCGCCAGGGTCTTTATACATGATTTTTGCCTGAAAACCGGCATCGATCTGGCTGGATTTGATGTGATCTTTCGGGCCGAGGCGCAAAACAGTCAACCGCTTTTGCTTGAAATAAACTATTTTTTTGGACGCAAGGGGCTGGGCGGATCCGGCGCGTACTATGAAATTTTAAAAAGGGAAATCAACGCCTGGCTGTCGAAAACATTAAATAGACAGGAAACCGAAAAATAAAAAACCGCTGCGCCCTCTGCACCTCGAGCGACCAAAGGGAGCGGGTGTGAGACCAAAATGAATAAAAGGAAATCCATACAGCCTTTTGCCTATGATCTGGAAGAAGCGGATCTAAGACGAGAACGCCGCAAAGCCCGGGAGTTAAGAGAGTCCCAGTGGTGGAAACGCCGGGTGGCAAAAGGACATTGCCATTACTGCAGGCGCCCAACGCCTTCCAAAGAACTCACCATGGATCATGTCGTCCCAATTTCTCGCGGCGGGAAAAGTACCAAAGGAAATGTTGTGCCGTGTTGCAAGATGTGCAACACCGCCAAAAAACAACTCCTGCCCATGGAATGGGAAGAATATCTCAAAAAGTTCACCCCAAATTTATCCTAAATCGGGTTCATTTTTATTCGTTATTGGTTATTTGATGATTCCGTATTTCCAGCTTTAAAATCACCCAATCATATCTCAAGTTTGCATGCCCCATACCGATATAATCTATTAGCGTACCTAGCCGAAAAATTTGAAATCCCTGTGATTTTCGATCACTTAACAAAAGGTTAAAGCCATGCAAATTGTCTGTTCAAAATGTAAAAAAGTCTACAATGTGGATCCGAACAGGATTCCATCCGGAATTACCAGCACCAAATGCAAAACCTGCGGCAATTCCATATCTCTGCGTCCAGGTGCACCGAAAGCACCGACTCCGCGTGATCCGGCTGTCATGCAAATTACCTGTCAGTACTGCAACAAAAAATACAGTGTCAGTCCCAAATCTATCCCTGCGGGCGTTACGAGCACTAAATGCAAGGCCTGCGGTCACACGATTTCATTAAAACCCAAAGACGCCGAACCAGCACCATCGGAACCCGGG
>JASFGZ010000497.1:0-3816 GCA_050123495.1 Desulfobacterales bacterium | reverse complement strand
TTCTGGACGCATATCGAAATGCCCTCATCTTATTTGGAAGATATCTAATTGACACCAAGATTTCTTTTATCTATTATTTTCTGCCATACCAGCGCAACATAATTTTTAACTTCTTCTAAAAAAGGATGATGAGCAATGGGGGATTTACACAAAACCGCCTTAAACGATCGCCATGTCAAGCTGGGTGCCAACATGGTAGAATTTGCCGGTTGGGAAATGCCGCTGCATTATGAAACCGGCATCGTTCAAGAACACCTGATCACCCGCCAAGACGCGGGACTTTTTGATATTTCTCATATGGGCCGGTTCACAGTGCGCGGCAAAAATACCCTTGAATTTTTGCAGCACGTGCTCACCAACAATGCCGCCGCCCTTGAAGAAGAAGAAGGCCACTACACGATGATTCCCAATGAAAACGGCGGGGTCATTGATGATGCCTATCTTTACCGCTTTGTTCCCGATGAATACATCCTGGTGGTCAATGCATCCAACCGGGAAAAAGACTTTGCTCATCTGGAGGCATTGCGCAAAAAATTCGGCCAGGTGGAGCTAAAGGACCGCACCAAAGAGCTGGCCATGCTCAGCCTGCAGGGACCGAAAGCCAAAGACATCATGCTTGATATGATTTCTGGCGACCGATTACCCGAACCGCTGCGCAACTGTCTGAGCACGGTTCAAATCAACGGCAGCCAGGTGCTGGTTTCCCGCACCGGTTACACCGGTGAGCCGATTTGCTTTGAGCTTTTCATTGCGCATCAGGATGTGGCTGGGATCTGGGACACGCTGATTGACAAGGGCGTGCGACCCATTGGTTTGGGTGCCAGAGACACGTTGCGGTTGGAGGCCGCCTTGCCGCTTTACGGGCATGAAATGGGGCTCGACCCCGAGGGCCAAGAAATACCTGCCTATGCCAGCATGCTGGCGCGCTTTGGCATCAGTCTTTCACCCCTCAAAGGCGCGTTCATCGGTCGGCCGGCGCTGACAAAGCAGTATGAAGCCTTCAAACGGATCGTTAATCGAGATTATTCACTGATTGACGATCTGCCTCGCATCATTCAACCCATTGCGTTGATCGACAAGGGTGTTGCCCGGGCCGAAGCAAAAGTATTTCGTGGTGATCGACACGCGGGGTACGTGACCAGCGGGACCATGGTGCCTTTCTGGCAAAGTGCAGGAGTGGGATTATCCACCCGACAAAGTGAAGACAAAAACCGGCGGGCTATTGGGTTGGCCCTGCTGGACAGCGACCTGGTGGAAGGCGATGAAGTTGAAATCGAGATCCGTGGCAAACGCGCCAGGGCCGTAATCGTTCCCTATCATATGCGGGCTGAAGCCCCACCCTATTCATGGCCGGTTTCCCACGACCAGCTGCGGGAAGACCGAGAATCCGTCTGTGCGGCTGAGAAAATGGAGCAAAACGTCAAAACACTGATCGGCAAAGCCATCGACAACCATACCTGGCGTCAGCAGCAATGTGTCAATTTGATACCCTCGGAACAGACGGCCTCAGCGCTGGTACATATGCTCTCCATCACGGATCCGGCCGGCCGTTATGCTGAGCACAAACAGGTCAAAGCCTTCAAGGAAGCCAATGTTTTTTATTATCAGGGCACCGATTTTATTGCCGAGGTCGAATATCTTCTGACCTGCGAATTTCAGCGCTTTCTAGAGTGCAGCGAAGTCGAAGCCCGGATCATCTCGGGGCAGATGGCCAATATGGCTGTGTTTAGCGCCATGGTGGATTATTTGAACCGCGCCGACCGTAAAAGCGAGCAACGCCGTATCCGCAAAGTCATGAACAATCACATTATCAAAGGCGGGCATCTAAGCGCCCAACCAATGGGGGCTTTGCGGGATTTTGTGATGCGGGATCCCAAATGGGAAAAGCCGGCGGTGGTGAACTTCCCGGTTTTAGAAGACAATCCCTATAAGATCGATGTTGATGCCGCCCGGGAACTGATAGCCGAACATCGCCCGGAGCTGATTATCCTGGGTAAAAGCATGATCATCCACAAAGAGCCGGTCAAAGAATTGCGTGCCATCATTGATGAACTTTCGCTGGAATGTATGCTGATGTATGATATGGCCCATGTGCTCGGGTTGGTGGGCCCCTATTTCCAACAACCCTTCAAGGAAGGCGCCGACATTGTAACCGGCTCGACCCATAAAACCTTTTACGGCACCCAGCGCGGTATTGTCGCGGTAAATTACAGCGAAGATGATTTGGAGTATGAATTCTGGGAAGCCATTCAGCGACGGGCTTTCCCCGGAAGCACCAGCAACCACCATCTGGGCACCTTGCTGGGCCTGCTGCTGGCAGCCTACGAGATGAACGCTTTCAAAGAAGGTTATCAGAAAAATGTGGTGGCCAATGCCAAGGCGTTTGCCCTGGCGTTAAAAGACTGCGGTGTGGGAGTGGCCGGAGACCCGCAGGTTTCATTTACCGAAACCCATCAGGTGATTATCAATGTCGGCTATGCGAAGGCTCCTGAAATTGCCCGGCGGCTGGAGGAAAACCATATCATTCTCAACTACCAGGCTGCTCCGGATGAAGAAAGCTTTTCGGCTGCCGGATCGCTGCGGACCGGCGTGCAGGAGATGACGCGCTTCGGAATGGAAGCAACAGATTTTGAAGCTCTCGCCCAGCTGATGGCCGATGTTATTCTCAAAAACAAAAATGTTAAAGAAGATGTTATGGATTTCCGCAAACGTTTTGTGGAGCTGAAGTACTGTTTTTGCGGAGACGAATTTGAAGCGCTGGAGCAGAAGCTTCATCAACTCATCTAGCACTCCGGAATTTATACAACTTATTCCAATATTCCAACATTCCAATTTAAGCGACGTGTTTGGGGCGGGCCTCCGTGCCCCCCAATGGGCTTCGAGACGGGTGCCATGCAACTTAAAGATGTTCTATCTGAGCTCAGATCGATGGGGAACCCAAGAGCGGCAGCCGGAATGGCCCGATACGGCATCCAAGCCGACCGGGCCCTGGGGGTTTCAATTCCCAAACTTGAGCGTCTGGCAAAGAAAATAGGGAAAAACCACAAAATGGCTGAAAATCTATGGTCAAGTGCTATCCATGAAGCCCGTATCCTGGCCTGTATGATCGATGATTCGCAGCAGATCACCGAAGCCCAGCTGGAACGCTGGGTCAATGAATTTGATTCCTGGGACCTGTGTGACCAGTGCTGCAATCGTCTTTTCAGTAAATCAAAATTAGCCCATCAAAAAGCGCTGACCTGGGCCCGCCGGCCGGATGAATTTGTCAAACGGGCCGGTTTTGTGCTTATGGCGGTTCTGGCAGTGCACGATAAACAAGCGGCTGACAAACATTTTGATCCGTTCTTTAAGCGGATAAAAGCAGAGGCGGCCGATGAGCGCAATTTTGTCAAAAAGGCCGTTAACTGGGCATTGCGGCAAATCGGCAAACGCAACATATCCCTGAATCGAAAAGCGATTGCCGTGGCTGATGAAATTCAACGGTCTGAATCCAAGACGGCCCGGTGGGTTGCGAAGGATGCCCTGCGGGAACTGCGCAGCGAGAAAGTCCAAAAAAGGCTAGCGGGCATTGTGAACCGTTAGTGGACAGCAAATGCCCAGATCGTTGCAGGTTTTAAAGATGACTATCCCACAAAAACACATTCCACCAGCCCCAGTGCGGAAGATATCATCTTCACAGCATCATCGATATTTAACGTGGCGGTATTTACAACCAGATCATAATTGGTGGGATCGGCAATATCGGCGTTAAAATACTTGCGGATGAATGCCCGGCGGTCCGATTCGGTTCGCATGACCCGTCTTTTGGCATCTTCC
>JASFGZ010000496.1:0-3820 GCA_050123495.1 Desulfobacterales bacterium | reverse complement strand
AGTCCCGCAGTTATCCGTTACAGCTGCTTTTTTCTGCCAGAAAGTCAATCCCACGGGAAATCCGAACATCGGCAGCGGCAAACTGGACGGCGAGGGCATACCGCCGGATTTCTTCTCCGACATTAACGTGCGCAAGGCGTTTCTACATGCGTTTGATCGCGAAACTTACAAAAAGGACGTCTTTAACGACCTGGTGGTCATGCCCTCCAGCCCCAATATCAAGGGCCTGCCGTATCACAAGGATGTTCCAATTTACGAGTTCGACCTGAAAAAGTCAGCCGATTATCTGAAAAAGGCCTGGAATGGCCAGGTCTGGGATAAGGGTTTTAAGATGATTATCACCCACAATACGGGCAACGAAATGCGGGAGGCTGCCGCCCACATGATGGCTGAAAACATTATGTCCTTGAATCCGAAATTTCAGATCGAAGTTCGTAATGTGGAGTGGAAAGATTACCTGGTGAAGTACCGAAACTACATGTATCCGATCTTCATCATTGGCTGGGGCGCAGACTATGCCGACCCGCACAACTTCATGTACACCTTTATGCACTCGCGCGGTGTCTATGGCCGCTATATGGCCTATGAAAACGCCGAGGTTGATAAACTCTGTGAGGCCGGCATTGCAACGGTGGATCCTAAAGAACGCGAAAAGATTTATCACAGACTCCAGGAGCTCTGGTATACGGAGGCCATTGCCAATACCATCTACCAGCAGATTGTGGTGCGCGCATACAGGGATTGGGTGCATGGCTATGTGCCCAACGCCATGCTCACAGATGCCAATGAGATGTTGATGGATATCTGGAAGAGCGGCTCTTAAAACATATTTTATACTCACCATTAGATCAGCTATCTTTATAGTCTAAGATTGCCGGGAATCACCTAGCTTCCCGGCAATCTTGCCAGCATTTATTTACCAGCCATGCATGCTTTTATCACCAGAAGATTTCTACTGCTGATTTTTGTTCTATTCGGGGTTTCGGTCCTGATATTCGGCATCCTGATGACGTTCAGTCCGGAGCGCAGAGCGGCAGCCTTTGTAACCACCCCCCAGCAGGCCAAAGACATTCCCAAACTGATCAAACAATTCGGTCTGGATGATCCCTTTTATATCCAGTACTTTCGCTGGATCAAGGAAGTCTTTAAAGGCAATCTGGGTTGGTCGCTGATTGCGGCCCAACCGGTGGGTGAAGCCTTCTGGCGTTATTTTCCCGTGACCCTGGAGATGAATCTATTTGCCGCACCGATTGTCATTATCTTTGGCATCTGGTTGGGGACAATTTCAGGGGTTCATCGGGACAGCTGGATCGACCACGTCAGCCGTATTTTTGCGATTGTGGGCTGGTCCCTTCCCACCTTTTTATTTGCCCTGCTGCTGCTCATGATTTTTTACGGATACATTCCGATATTTTCACCGGGAGTCATCAGCGATCAATTTACCATGTTTATGCTGGACAATCCCGATAAGTTTACCCGTTTTACCGGCATGTATACCCTTGACGGGGTTCTCAACGGACGACTGGATGTTACCCTGGATGCCCTGCGCCATTTAGTATTGCCGGTAATGACTTATGTGATTGTCGTGGTGGCCTTGAACATGCGGGTCATGCGTTCGGGGATTATCGAAGAATTGTCCAAGGACTATGTGATGACCGCTCAGGCCAAGGGGGCTGACAAAAGAACCGTCAATATCAAGCACGCCCGCAGAAATGCGCTGCTGCCGGTGGTTACCGTGGCGGGCCAGCTGGTGGCCCTGTCCATGGAGGGCAGCATTTCGGTGGAGGTGGTCTTTAACCGCCAGGGAATCGGCTGGTGGCTGGCGCACTCCGCGATGCAACTCGACATGCCCGTTTTGATGTGCATCTGCCTGTTTATGGGGATTGTGTTTGTTATTACCAACCTGACGCTTGATATTATGTATGCATATATCGATCCAAGAATCAGGTTAAACTAGTTCTATTCGTTAAATTGGTCTTATTGGTTCGATTGGTTGTGTTTCTGAGCATTTTCCATTAACCAATTAAACCAATCAAATTAATCCAACTAATTAAACCAATCAAGCTATGGCCGAACAACATCCCAGACTACGTGAGTTCAAATTTACCCTCGATCGGATTATTAGAAATCCGTCGGCCATCATTGGTTTTACACTGCTGGTCATCTTTACCTCGGTGGCCATTTTTGCGCCCCAGATTGCGCCCCCAAAATATGCCCACAATCCGTATTTGATGCCGCACAAAGGCTTCTCGCCAACGCCCAAACCCCCCGGCCCTGAGCGCATCTTCGGCTCGACATCGGGCCAATACGATATTTTTTACGGTGTGATCTGGGGAACCCGCACGGCATTTAAAATCGGGATCTTTGTGGTTGTGGTTGCCGGCCTTGTAGGGGTAACTCTGGGGGCGGTTGCCGGTTACTACGGGGGCATCGTTGACGAAGTGCTCATGCGCACCACGGACGTTATGTGGGCCATCCCTACACTGGTACTGGCGATGACGATCACGGTGGCATTCGGGCGTGGACTCGATAAAATCATGATCGCTCTGGCATTGGTTCAATGGCGCTGGTACGTTCGGGTGATCCGCTCGGAAATTTTAACGTTGCGCGATCAGGATTTTGTGCAGGCGGCCAAAATCATGGGTGTTTCAGATTTTATGATTATCTTGCGACATATTTTGCCCAATGCCATTTATCCGGTATTGATCATGGCCTCCATGGATATGGGATCCATGGTTATTACAGCGGCTTTTTTGAGTTTTATCGGTCTGGGCGCTCCCAAAGGATATGCGGATTGGGGCCAGATGGTCGCGCTGGCTCGAAATTACATCGTCGGCCCGGTGGATGACCCCTTGCGGTTTTGGTACACCATCGTTATTCCCGGCGGATGCATCATTCTTTTTGTGCTTGCCTGGAACTTGATCGGCGACGCCTTGCGCGACGCCTTCGATCCGAAGCTCAGGCGAAGATAGTTCGATTTTGGATTTTGGAATGCGGATTTTGGAATGTTTCATTTAATTTTTTTGGACAGGATTTACAGGATTATTTTTATTTTTCATCACTTTCCAGAAGAAAGTGATGAAACCCAATCCCACCTTAAGGCGGGAAAAAGACAAATAACTAACTTTATAAGGAACAACCTGCCCTAAGTTTTCAATTTTGCTGTTGTTGTTAATTTTTTATTCGCCGGAGGCGATTGAAATTTTTGGCTTTCATCCGGCAAGCCAAAAAAATATCCAGTAAATCCTGTCTAAACAAGAGAAATTAAAATGGCCAAATTGCTCGAAACAGTCGATCTGGTGACCAACTTCTACACTTACGAAGGGGTCGTCAAGGCCTTGGACAAAGTAAGCCTGAGCGTAGATCACGGCATTACATTCGGCCTTGTGGGTGAATCCGGCTGCGGAAAAAGCGTCACCGTGCGTTCTATGATGCGAATCATACAGGAGCCGGGAAAAGTCGAGGGCGGCAAGATCCTCTTTTATCCGGCTGCTGCCAGCGATTCGAAAGCCATCGATCTGCTGCAGCAAACCGAATCCCACATGCGGGCTTTGCGGGGTGACAGCATCTCAATGATTTTCCAGGAACCGAGTGCAGCATTGAATCCGATCATGAGTATCGGCGACCAGGTTTCGGAAAGTTTTCTGTTTCACCGCAAAGAGGAGATGTGTAAAAAAATCAACGATGATTTGACCGCCCCGGACTGCCGTACGTTTTTTCCACTTAATAAAATTTTGCAGGCCCTTTACCGGACGGCAGAAAAAAAACCGGAGGCGTGGCTTCTCAAAATGATGGATCGGATTCCGCTCCTAAAAAGATG
>JASFGZ010000495.1:0-3822 GCA_050123495.1 Desulfobacterales bacterium | reverse complement strand
GCCTCAATCGCGCCGAGTCCATTCGCATGCACCCCAAGCGCCACCGCATGCAGCTGCGCTACAAATTGGGCTGCGATGAAAAGGGCAAGCTCACCGCCTTGCGAGCTCGCATCGTCGGGGACACCGGGGCGTATGCTTCGGTTGGCGGCGAGGTGGTCGCCCGAACCGGGACCCATGCCGCTGCGGCCTACCATGTGCCCAGCGTAGATGTCGTCGCCAGCGCCTACTACACCAACAACCCCCCTGCGGGGGCCTTCCGCGGATTCGGTGTCAACCAGTCCAACTTCGCCATGGAAAGCCTGGTTGACGAACTCTGCATCCGAGGCGGCTTTGACCGGTGGCAGTTTCGCTACGACAACGCCCTTACGGCCGGACGAATGACAACAACCGGTCATGTATTAGGTGAGGGCGTGGGTTTGCGTCAGTGTCTGGATGCAGTCAAGGATGCTTTTTACCAGGCTGAATATGCAGGACTGGCATGCGCCATTAAGAATTGCGGCATCGGCAATGGCCTGGAAGAGATCAGCGATACGCGCCTCAAGATCGTGGCCCCCGATCGCATTGACCTCCATCACGGCTGGACCGAAATGGGCCAGGGCATTCACACTTTGGCCCGCCAAATGCTGTGCGAGGTGCTGGGCCTTGACAGTTCGGTGAAGATCGATGTCAAGTGTTCCACAGGAGCGGAAGCCAGGGGTGGGGTCACCACCGCCAGCCGGGGTACGGTGCTGTTGGGCAACTCCATCATTGCGGCTGCCCAAAAACTGAAAGCCGATTTAGAGGGGCGCTTGCTGGCCGATTTGGTCGGCAAGGAATACTTCGCCCGTTTCGTGGTGGATTGGACCACGGATCATCATGTGGAGGGTGAGATCGTGAGCCACTTCTCCTATGGCTATGCGACGCACCTGGCAGTACTGGACGAGGACGGCAAACTCCGGGCCATTCACGCTGCGCATGACGGCGGTAAAATCATCAACCCAATCCTGTTCGAAGGTCAAATCGAAGGCGGTGTTGTCATGGGCATGGGGTACGCGCTCAGTGAAAAACTACCCCTCAAAGAGGGTCGCCTGACTTCCGAACGCATGTCCAAACTGGGGCTGCCGAAAGCTAAGGATGTTCCGGAAATCAAGTCCATCTGCGTGGAGTGTGCCGATCCGATGGGACCCTTTGGTGCCAAAGGCGTCGGTGAAATCGGCACCATTCCCACAGCAGCGGCCATTGCCAACGCCTATTGTCGCTTCGACGGCCAGCGCCGCTGCAGTTTACCCTTGTCGCCACCGGATGTGAAAAAGTGAAAGGATAATTCCATGACTTTGTATTTAAAAGACGCTCTGTTTTTGGATTGGCAAAACCTGGAAATCAATAAGACGGATGTGGCTGTGGTAGAGGGACCGCAGGGCGGTATTGCTTTCATCCAGGCTGTTCCCCCACAGGACAGGTGCGAACCACAGGACCGTGTCCTGGATTGCAGCGGCAGTCTGGTGACCCGCTCCTTTGGCTGTGGCCACCATCACATCTACTCTACCTTGGCACGGGGGATGCCCGCACCACGCAAGCTGCCGACCAACTTTCCGGAGATATTAGAATACGTCTGGTGGAATCTGGACAAGCGCCTGGATTTAGAGATGATCGAGGCCAGCGCCCTGGCGTCCGCGATCTATTGTGCCAAAAGCGGTGTAACCTTTGTGATTGATCACCATGCATCGCCCTTTGCAATTAAAGATGCGTTGTCCACCATTGCCAAGGCCTTCGATCGGGTGGGAATTGCCCACATGCTGTGCTACGAGCTTTCCGACCGCGACGGTGAAGGCCCCCACAAAGAGGGGCTGGCAGAGACCGATCGCTTTCTGGCTTCCGGAAATCAAGGTCATGTGGGGCTGCACGCCTCCTTCACCGTAGGAGATGAACTCCTGCAGGAAGCCATCGCATTGGCAAAGAAGCATGACACCGGGCTTCACATACACGTGGCCGAGGACCGCGCCGATCAGGAAGATACCATGGCCAAATACGGTAAGCGGGTGGTAGAACGCCTCGCGGACGCCGGCGCCTTGGAACTCGGCAAATCCATTCTATGCCACTGCATTCGCCTATCGGATCACGAAAAGGAGCTGATACGGCAGTCCGGTGTCTGGATCGCCCAAAACGTGGAGAGCAACCAGAACAACAATGTAGGGGTGACCGGCTATGCTTCCATCACAGACAACGTCATCCTGGGCACCGACGGCATGCATTCTGACATGTTGCGCAGCGCCAAAGCCGCCTTTCTGGCCGGTCAGGCTACCGAGGGCATCGACTTTGATGGTATTTACCGGCGCTTTCGCAACGTTCACCGCTACACCCGTGAATTTGGAGCCGTGGGCGATGATGAAAACAATCTGGTCGTTCTCGATTACGACACCCCCACCGAAGTGACCGCGGATAACTTTTTAGGCCACTTTGTATTCGGTCTTGATGCCCGTCATGTGGAAACGGTGATCTGCAAAGGCCGGGTTATCGTCGAAAATCGGCGGATGGCCACCGTGGATGAGGCCGAGGTGCTGACTTACGCCCGGGAGATGGGCAAGAAGCTTTGGGATAAGATGTTGTAAGGAGATGATACCATGAGTAGTGACAAATTTTGGTGCTGTGATATCGAGACCCTGCTCAAGTGGATTCTGGAAGAGGAAAAGCAGGGACAGATTTTCGGGATTCGCAAAGAGCTTTTTTTCACGCCGAAGGAGACGGATCCTTTCCGGATGCGCCGCTACGGGCAGCTTTTGGAAACTCCTTTGGGAGTGGCGGCCGGCCCGCACACTCAGCTTTCACAGAACCTGATCGCCGCCTGGCTGACCGGAGCCCGCTATCTGGAGCTGAAAACAGTGCAGGTGCTGGACGAACTGGAAGTGACCAAACCCTGCATCGACATGACCGACGAAGGCTATAACTGCGAATGGTCCCAGGAGCTGAAACTGGATCAATCATTCGACGAATACCTCAATGCCTGGATCATCTTGCACATTCTTAAAGATAAATTCGGCTGGGATACATCCAAAGAGCCGGGTTTCATCTTTAATATGAGCGTAGGGTATAATCTGGAAGGTATCCTGAGCCCCACCGTCCAGCGCTTCCTGGACCGTATTCAGGATTGCGCAGCGGAAAAAAGCGCCAAGATCGAATGTCTGGCCAAATTCTACCCCAGGGTCAAGGAGCTGGATATCCCGGATCGCATCTCCGACAACATTACCATCTCCACCATGCACGGCTGCCCGCCGGATGAAGTCGAAAAAATCGGCCGTTACTTTGTAACCGAGCGTAAGCTTAACACCACCATCAAGCTCAATCCCACGCTTTTGGGGCCTGAGCGCTTGCGCGGCATCCTCAACGACAAACTGGGTTTTGAAACCGTGGTTCCGGATCTGGCCTTTGAACACGATCTCAAATACGCCGACGGCGTGGCCCTGATCCGCGCGCTTCTGGCCGAAGCCGAAAAGAGTGGGGTGGCCTTCAATATTAAGTTGACCAACACCCTGGAGACCGCCAACCAGGAGCAGAATCTTCCCAAAAACGAGAAGATGGTCTACATGAGCGGGCGCGCTTTACACCCCATCAGTATCAACCTGGCCGCCCGGTTGCAGGCCGAATTCGAGGGCGCACTGGACATCTCCTTTTCAGCCGGTACCGATTGCTTTAACTTCGCTGACGTTATCGCCTGCAATCTGAGACCCGTAACGGTTTGCTCCGACATTTTGAAGCCCGGCGGCTACGGCCGGCTCTCGCAGTATCTGGCAGAGCTGGGCCAGGCCTGCAATGAAGCCGACGCCAATACGCCGGAAGAATTGATCC
>JASFGZ010000494.1:0-3840 GCA_050123495.1 Desulfobacterales bacterium | reverse complement strand
GCATTAACGATTTTCTGGATGACAAAAACATTAAGATCGTTCGCGAGCAGGAAAAGATCCGCGGCGAGGGCCAAAAGGGCTTATATGAGATTTCCCTATCCCGTGCGGATGGGACCATCGTCCCCTGCCTGGTCAACGCCGCGCCCCTTTTAGATGCCAATGGGGAAAAGATCGGCTCCTTCGGCATGTTCACCGACATCACCGAGCGCAAGCACATGGAAGATGAACTCATCGACGCCAAACAGATCGCAGATGAGGCCAACAAGGCCAAAAGTGATTTTTTGGCCAACATGAGTCATGAGATCCGCACCCCTATGAATGCGGTGATCGGCATGACCCATCTGGCGCTGAAAACCGAACTAACCGCTAAACAGAAGGATTATCTGCACAAGATCCAGTCATCCGCCAATTCCCTGCTGGGCATTATCAACGACATTTTAGACTTCTCCAAAATCGAAGCCGGCAAGCTGGATATGGAGTCGGTCGATTTTAACCTGGATGATGTGCTGGACAATCTGGGCAATCTGGTGAGCGTTAAGGCCCAGGAAAAAGAAGACCTCGAAGTTCTCTTTGCTACGGCTCAGAACGTGCCGCGTTTTCTGGTCGGCGATCCCTTACGCCTGGGACAGATTCTGATTAATTTGTCCAATAATGCCGTTAAATTTACGGACTCGGGAGAGATTGTGGTTTCCACCAAGCTGGTTGAGAAAAGCAAAGACCGCATCACTTTAAAATTTTCGGTCAGTGATACCGGTATCGGACTCACCGAGGAGCAAACCAGCAGGATGTTTCAATCGTTCTCCCAGGCCGACACCTCCACCACCCGCAAATACGGCGGCACCGGGCTGGGGTTGGCCATCAGCAAAAAACTGGCAAACATGATGGGCGGAGAAATCTGGGTAAACAGCGCGCCCGGTCAGGGCAGCACCTTTAGTTTTACGGCCACCTTCGGCCTGGGGCAGGAAGAGGTCAAAAAACGTTTCGCTCCAACACCGGACCTACGCGGCATGAAAGCGCTGGTGGTGGATGACAATCCCACTTCCAGAGAAATTTTGCGGGACATGCTGGAATCATTTTCCTTTGAAGTCACCCTGGCGGCAACCGGGCAGGAAGGTATCGCCGAAGTTGAAAAGGCAGACAAAGATAAACCTTTTGAGATGGTGATCATGGACTGGAAGATGCCGGGAATGGATGGTATCGAAGCCTCCCGGCGCATCAAGGAACATCCCGGGCTGAGCCATATTCCCCATGTGGTCATGGTGACGGCGTACGGCCGCGAAGAAGTCATGCGAAAAGCCGAAAAGGTTGGCCTGGATGGTTTTTTGCTCAAGCCAGTCAGCCCTTCGGTGCTTTTTGACACCCTCATTCAGGCGCATGGCGAAGAGGTGCCTGAAACATCACGAGTGCTTCAACGTCAGGAAGAAGCTGAAGCGTTAGCGCTTATCAAGGGCACCAAAATACTGCTGGTGGAAGACAACGAAATTAACCAGCAGGTGGCCAGAGAAATTCTCGAAGGCGCCGAATTGATCGTCAGCCTGGCAGATGACGGCCAACAGGCGGTCAATATGGTCAAAGAAAACCATTATGATGCCATCCTCATGGACATCCAGATGCCGGTGATGGATGGCTACACCGCTGCGCGGGAAATCCGAAATCTGAAATCCGAAATCCGAAATGTTCCGATAATTGCCATGACCGCGCATGCCATGGCCGGTGATGAGGAAAAAAGCCTGCAAGCCGGCATGAACGGCCATGTCACCAAACCGATTGACCCGGAACAGCTGTTTAGCACATTGCAGAAATGGATCCAACCGGCAGATAAACGCACCCCCACACAGAAGGCTGAGGTTTCTGCTACAAAAGAGGCTCTCACCAAGGCACTGCCGGACGTGCGAGAGCAGCCAGAATTACCGGATTCTCTGCCGGGATTTGATCTGGTGGAGGGACTCCAACGCCTGCAGGGCAATCAAAAGCTTTACCGAAAGCTTTTGCTGGATTTTGGTGCAAAATACACAGAGGCGGCCGCTGAGATCCGTGCGGCACTGGATAAAAAGGATTTAAAACAGGCCCACAGTCTGATCCACAATCTTAAGGGATTGGCCGGCAATCTGGCGGCATCAAAGCTTCAAGCGGCAGCCATGGATATAGAAAAACTGGTTAAAGGAGATCAAAAGAAGCCTGCATCTCAAAAGCAATTGGATCAGAAATTGAAAAAGCTGGAAAAGTCCATCAACCAGGTCCTGGATGCGGTTCAAACGTTAGGTCCGGTGCCTGAAGAACAAACCGTTCAACCCACCGGAGACGAAATCGCCGCCATACCGCCTGAGATGGCAAAGGAGGCCGCAAATCGTATCAAAGCGTCGGCTGAAATGGGGGATGTCACTCAGATAAAGTCCATCGCCGAAGACCTGAAATCCAAATTCGATGCTTTTGCACCCTTTAGTCACAGATTTATTCAATTGGCAGAGGACTTTGACTTTGAAGGAATTTCTAAACTGGCAGGTGAATTGGGAAAGATAGCAAAGAGTGGTTAATTCACAAAATTTAGATAAAGATTTATAAATTGGTTTTAAAACCAATTTTATTGGACGACACCCAATAGCAGCGCCTGATCATCATCCGCCGGGCGCCCATTTGCAAAATCGTCTACATCTTTCATGATGGCAGCGAGCAACTCCTGGGGCTGAAGATTCCCGTCGCCTTCGAGCTGCCGCAACAGACGCTCTTCTCCGTATGTTTTCCCATCCAGGTTAAAGCGTTCGGTAATCCCATCGGTATACATGAGAATGCGGTCGCCCGGTTGCAGTTCGGCTTCAGTCACCGGCACCTGCTGATAGGGATCAATCCCCATAGGAAACACACCGCCGCAGGGATACTCGATCGCTTTTTTCTCAGAAGACTTGCAAATCATCGGCGGAGGATGTCCTGCCCGGGCGATTTTTAAGGTGTGATGGTTGGCATCGTAAACAACATAGAGCGCGGTGACAAAACTCGGATCGGCGACTTTACAAAGATGTTCGTTGAGAAAATTTATCAATTTACCAGGCTCTGTAGCCGGTTCAGGATAGGAACGGAAAAGGGCACAGGTCATAGCCATCATGACGGCTGCCGGCGCACTGTGCCCCTCGGCATCGGCCACCAGAAAGCCCCACTGATTATCCGCCAATTTGGCAATATCATAATAATCGCCTCCGGCATAAAGACTGGTTTCATAATGCGCCGCGAGCTTGAACCCTGCAATATCAGGCAGATTCTTGGGCAGCAGCCGGCGCTGGACAGTGGAGACCACCTCGAGTTCATCTTCGAGCGCATCTTTCTTTTGTTCGACTTCCCGTTTGAGTCGATGAATCGTCAGGTGGGTATTGACGCGCGCAATCACCTCGTCCGGCTGAAAAGGTTTGGAAACATAGTCTACAGCGCCAAGTTGAAGCCCGCGGACCTTGTCTTTGGTGTCCGTAAGTGCAGAAAGAAAAATTACAGGGATGCCTTCCGTGTTGGGGCTCTTTTTCAGGCGGCTGCAAACCTCAAACCCATCGATGCCGGGCATCATGATGTCCAGCAGGATTAGATCCGGCGAAGCTTTTTCGGCAATGCCCAGAGCCGTTTCACCATCTTTCGCTACCAGCAGCTTACAACCGGTAACCTCCAGGGTTTGATAAAGAACCTGAAGGTTGGTCGGATTGTCATCAACAAGCAGGATAGACTCGGTTCCCATATTGTTATCAGTCATATTTACATTCCCAAAGCGTCATGACAACAGGCGGCATTTCACTCGGAGCGGTTTCAAAAGCTCAGATCAGGTTCAAGGGCTAAAAGTGCCTAAAGTTAGGGCGTCGCTGC
>JASFGZ010000493.1:0-3843 GCA_050123495.1 Desulfobacterales bacterium | reverse complement strand
CATAGGGAGGTCTGCCGCATGAAATCAAAGCAAGCTTATAAATACATCGGGAAGTCTGAGTATAACGTAAACGCCAGAGCAAAAGCGACCGGTCGGGCGAAGTATTGTTCAGACATGCAACTTTCCGGAATGCTTTATGGCAAGGTTAAACGCAGCCTGTATCCCCATGCCAGAATTATCTCCATCGATACCTCGGAGGCCGAACGCCTGCCGGGTGTAAAAGTCGTGATCGTGGGTGATGAGACCACCTGCCCCTTCCGCTTTGGTGCCGGCGTTGCGGATGAATATGTGCTGGCCCGAGACAAGGTATTATATGTCGGCGATCCGGTGGCGGCCGTTGCGGCCGAGAGCGAAGAAATTGCACAGGAGGCGGTCGAGCTCATCGAAGTCGAATACGAAGAACTACCGGCCGTCTTTGACGGGGAGGAAGCCTTCAAAAGAAATCCACCCGCAGTTCTGCATGAGGACTTAAAGAGCTACCAGACAATACGTTCTGTCCCGCCCAAGTTTGATGAAAACCGGCCAAATGTTTTCAATTACTTCAGAATTCGACGCAATAATGCCGAAGATGGATTCAAAGAAGCCGACCTTGTTTTTGAGAACCGCTTTGAGACCGCCATGATCCATCATGTCCAGATGGAATCCCACTGCGGCGTCGCCATGGTTGACGATACCGGAAGACTCATGGTCTGGGGTACGAGTTCGAAGCCTTACGGGATGCATCGGGATATATCTGAATCCAGAGGCCTGCCACCATCGGCCGTAAGGATCATCATACCCACTCACGTTGGCGGAGCCTTTGGTGGACGGGAACCTAAGGCGGAACAAATCGCCGCCTCCCTGGCCATGGCCCAAAAGGGGTACCCCAAACGGCCGGTCAAAATGAAGTTTACCCGCGAAGAGCAGTTGAGCACCACGACCACCCGGGCGCATTATATTGTGGACATCAAGACCGGTGTAAAGAAAGACGGCACCATCGTGGCCAATAAGATGCGGCTGCTCTTAGTCGGTGGCGCATACGCGGGGACCGGTTATCTAACAGCGAGAAACGCCGCATTTGGACCGGCTGCAAATTACCGGATAGAAAACTTTAGTCTGGATGCCTATGGCGTGTATACCAACCAGCGCATGGCCGGCGCCTATCGCGGATTTGGCAATGCCGAATCGCTCTGGGGGATGGAATCACAGATGGACATCATTGCCGAAACCTTGAAAATAGACCCGCTGGAATTTAGACTGAAAAATTGTATCGATGAAGGTGATCTGAACGCGTTTGGGGAAACCATGCACAGTGTAGGGGCCAAAGAGTGCCTGCAGGCTGCGGCCAAGCTAATTGAGTGGGGAAAGAAAACCCAAGGAAAGGAACCGCATCTGAAAAGGGGCAAGGGCATCGCCCTGGGCAACAAGTACAGTCTAACACCGACGGCGGCTGCGGCCATCGTCAAAGTACATGCGGACGGTCTGGTTGAGCTGCGTACAAGTACCGTGGATTTAGGGCAGGGGTCGAGCACCATATTTTCCCAGATGATTGCCGAAGAGTTCAAAATCCCGGTTTCCAAGGTTCGCGTATTGAATCCGGATACAGACATTACGCCGTTTGACCTTGGCACGGCTTCAAGCCGATCAACCTTTAACATGGGCAATGCCATTATCAAGGCAAGCGCAGATGCGAAACAACAGCTGTTTGAGCTTGCTGCCAAGGAGCTGGAAGCCAATGAAAGCGACCTTGAAACAGCGGATTCCAAAGTCTTTGTCAAAGGTTCTCCCGATCGGAGCATTGAGATCAAAGATCTTTTCATTCCTATGGTAATCGGCGGATATACGCTCAAGGAAGGAGCGGAAATTATCGGCAAAGCAACTTATTATTTGCCGGGAGTAATACCAGACCCGGAAACCGGCGCCTCTGAAAAGCCGGCCTCGTTTTATATGTTTGTTGCCCAGGCCGCCGAGGTGGAAGTGGATATTCAGACTGGCAAAATCAGGATTGTTAAGATTGTCACTGCCAATGACTGCGGTAAAGCGATTAACCCGATGCAGGTCGAAGGACAGCAAGAAGGCGGTGTCCTGAGCATGGGAATCGGAAGCACCCTGCTGGAGGAAGTAATCACGGATAACGGGGTTATGCTCAATCCGCAATTTGCGGATTATAAAATTCCAACCACCCTGGATTGCCCGGATTTGGAAAATTACAGATCGGCTATTATAGAGACTGCGCATCGAGATGGGCCCTGGGGTGCCAAAGGCGTCGGCGAGGGCACTATGGTGTGTTCAGCGCCGGCAATCGCAAATGCCATTTATGATGCGATTGGCATCCGGTTTCATGATATTCCCATTACCCCTGAAAAGGTCCTAAGGGCGCTAAAGGAAAAGCGTTAGGACATATCGTCCGGGCAAATCTGATATCAAGGATATTAAAATGACCGACCCGCAAACAGTATCCGTAGCGTGTATCAATTTTCATACCGTCTGGGGCGACAAGGCCGCCAACCTGGCGAAAATGAAGCGCTTCACAACTGACGCAGCCAAGCAGGGAAATAATATCATTATCTTCCCGGAACTGGCACTGAGCGGTTATGAGTGCAGTGAAGATATCAGCGCAGAAAATAATTCGTGCCAGATGCATCGGGAATTGGCTGAGACTATTCCCGGGCCGTCAACAGCGGAAATGGCCCAATTGGCGAAAGATCTGGATGTTTATATCATATTTGGAATGCCAGAACAGGACCAAACGAATTCCGATAGGCGTTATATTTCCTCGGTGGTGATTGCACCGGAAGATATCCTAGGTGCCTCCCGTAAGATTCATCTGCCCCCTTCACCCCGTTTCACGGAGAGCCTGTGTTTTTGTCCGGGAGACGCGGTGCCGGTCTGGAAGACCCGGTATGGGAACATCGGGGTGTTGATCTGCTATGACTTTTACTTTTTCCCGGAACTGGCCAGAATACTGGCATTAAAAGAGGCAACTTTAATCATTAATACCACGGCCAGCGCAGCCGGACCGGGCAAACCCTATTACCTTGTTCAACAGACCGGCGCGCGGGCTACAGAAAATCTGGTCTATGCCGCCAGCGCCAATCTGGTTGGAAAAGAAAGAACCAAAACCTATTATGGCCATAGTGTTATTGCCGGCCCGCATAATCCCAAACCGGCATTTGTATTCGCCGAAGGCGGTGAAACCGAGGAAATCGTGAGTGCAACCTTAAGTTTTCCAAGACTGCGTACTTACACTGAATTGCTCGATTGGAAAAAAAGACGGCGATCACAATTGATTAATAAAGAAATGAATAAGGTTTTTAAAACGTGACCAGCAAAGTAATCAGCCTACATGATGCCATCGAAAATATAGTAACCCCGGGCATGACTTTGCATATCAGCCTTCAGGCCGGGGCAGCCACCTGCGAGCTTGCCAGGCAGTTTTGGGACAAGAAACCGGATTTTACACTGATAATGAATATGATCGGCGGGCATCACGCCTTGAGCCTGATTCATGGCGGGTTGGTAAAAAAGCTGATTTTTGCCACCTGTGCGGATATCTATCCACGGCCCTACCCCAACCCGGTCATTCAGCGCGCGTTTAACGCTAACAGTTGTGAGCTTGAAAACTGGTCGATGCTTTCGCTGACCCTGGCGGTGATGGCCGGTGCGTTGAACCTTCCGTTTATTCCGACACGCTCTGTCATCGGCAGCAGCCTGGCAGATGATAATAAGCATGCCTTTAAGGTGGCCGAAGACGTTTTTGGGAGCGGAGAGAAGATTGGCTTAATAAAATCAATATGCCCGGATATATCCATCACACATGGATGGGCTGCTGACCCCATGGGCAATGTAATTCTCTGCGGTCCG
>JASFGZ010000492.1:0-3858 GCA_050123495.1 Desulfobacterales bacterium | reverse complement strand
TTGCCCTGCCAGGCCCTTACCATCCAATCCAGCCGACTGATTCTGCGGGCCCCCTCCGAGATATGAACGGTATATCGATAAGGGGTGTCGCTTTCCTGGATGTCTACCGGAAACGACAATGTTAACAGGGCCTGCCGTGTTATATGCTCATAATAATCCGGTGTGGCCTCAAACAAACGAATCAATTTGTGAGGTCGCTCAGCCCGGAGTTCGGCCCGATAGCTCATTTCCCACCCCCTGCGCCACAAACCGCGGGCTGTAAATGGAGAGGGCATCCGCGGCAGCACGCGTTCAACGAAGGTTAAAACGGCCTGTGCCAGCGCCGCTTGAATGTGTTGGGCCGTTTGATCATTGCAAACATATAACAGACCAATCGGTTGGGCGAATCGTCCCCAGATGTAGGAATGAAACCATCTTTTTGATGTACCGCAGCGAAAGTCTTCCATAGAAAGCACCGCATATTTTGCACGTACCATACGATCTGCGTAAGGTATTTCCAGATAAAATACATTTGGTGGGAGTAACTTGTTCAGGACGGCCAGAATCGATTTGGGAAAGGCGGCACGGTAGCTGTCCACTAGAACGTATAAATCAACGAGACCGCCACGGTCATCACCTGTGCGCAGACACGAGCCGTAAAATAAGATCGCCTGAACGGCCTCTCCGTAAGTATCTAAAAGCGTTTTAGCCAGCGTATGTATGGCCGGTGAGGCGGGTTGTGAGATCTGTCGGGAAATCTGATCTGTAAGTTTCATCTCAGTGGGCATAGCTATAACTGCAGAAATGGCGCGTGTCCGCCATAAGAGACGCCTACAGGTCCTTGCCTGCAATCCGGGGTGAATAATTCTCCATCGAGATTGAATCCGCCTTTCAGCGTCAGGTGAACCGCATCGATATTGTGGCTGGTGTAGCCATTATCAGGCCTTATGTAACGGCCCTGTCGACCTCGCATCAGGGAAGGTAACGATCGCAGAAGATTCCGCGGCCGGGAACCAACGGCTGTGTAATGCAACGGTTTTGGCTCGACACCCCAATACGGGCGCAGGCCTAAAAATAAGCGCTGCAATGTGGTTACCAGAACCAAAAGATATTTCTGTTGCTGCGGGGGCTTCTGATCCAAACAGGTGGTGATGGGCACCGGGGACACGACATTACGATCCTTCAAAACCACGGCCAACAAAAAGCGGGCTAAAGCAATGCCGGCCCCCAGCTCTCCACGCACCCCTTTTGCGTAAACCTTTTGAAGGCAGAACTGTGTTGCCTGATATATGGCCGCGGCTCCGAAAAACATGCCATAAACCGGTTCTGTTTTTGCCGGAACCTGAACTTTCAGCACCGGTCTCTGTATCATCGCGGCGTAGCCCTCCCTGGTGCGCGCCCAGCCGAGAAGTCTTCGCAGAGCACCTTCACGCGGTCCTTTTAAACCGATATCCCCGGCAATCATGCTGGTGGTGCCGGCCGAGGGCAGAACGGCGAGCACCGGTTTTGTCTCGAAATATTTCTTATGGAATGAGGCAGTCAAGGCTGCCTGCACGGTTCCATCGCCCCCGTTGATCACCAGCAGATTGACCTCCTGCCGGGCGAAGTCAGCCAATACCTCGATAACATCTTTGGGGGTCTGGACCTCACGCTGAAATACCTCGGGATGGACGGCAGCAACGGTATCGCGTATCTTCTGCAGCCCCTTGCGGTTCCCACCGCTCAAAGGGTTGTTCAGCATACCGATGCGTATGGCACGATTGGCCTGCAAAAAATGTTGCAGTGAACCGTAGGATTTTCCAGTCTCTGATTCCGGCATCTGCATATCGGCTGTAAGTTGAGCGCTATTCATGATTTTTTAAACAATGCAGGCCCCCCTATCATATTCCCGGAGCCGGGTGCGAGTTGGGTTCCGTTGCAAAAAATTATTCGCTATTATATACGGGAAATAGTATTTTTTGTAAAGTCACCCAATGTTCGGTTTGACCAATCCCTAATCAAAGAATTGGACTTATGAACACTGACAAAACGTTTATTCTGGCGCACCTTTCCGATCCTCATCTGGCACATCATCACGGAATCCGCGCGACCGATTTTTTAAACAAGCGGTTTTTCGGGTATATCAAGTGGCGGCTGAAGACCAGATTTGAGCATCATGCTGATGTGCTGGCAGAAATGATTCAGGATGTAAAAACATCACGGCCGGATCACATCGTGGTCACGGGGGATCTGACCCATATGGGGCTACCGGCCGAGTTTGCCAAAGTCAAAGAATTACTGAGTCAGCTCGGTTCGCCTTCTCAGGTGACGATCATCCCCGGCAACCATGACGCTTATGTTGAAGGCGCCTTGGATGGTGGTGTCGCAGAATGGATGGACTATATGGTCTCCGATGGACATAACGGTCAAGCGGAAACGAATACCGCCGTCAACGCCGTATTTCCAAGTTTACGGGTGCGCGTTCCTGTGGCGCTCGTGGGTGTCTCCACGGCGCAACCGTGTTCGACCTTTCTGGCGGTCGGATGTATCGGGGACGCCCAGCTGCAGCGACTTGAACAAATGCTCAACGAGACCGGCCAAAAGGGTCTGTTTCGCATTATCCTTATCCACCACCCCCCACTACCCGGCCTGGTGAGCTGGCGCAAAAGACTCACCGACGCCGGGTTTTTCAATAAGATCCTGCAGCGGCATGGTGCTGAATTGATTTTGCATGGCCATAGCCATCATCAATCCCTGTCGTACCTTGAAATACCGGGCGGCCGTATCCCGGTTATGGGTGTTCCGTCGGCTTCTGCTGCAAGTGAGAAAAAAAAGCGTCGCGCGCGATACCATCTTTATCGTCTAACCCGTAAGGCGGATGGTTGGGACCTGCGGGTGCGTGTTCGGAGTTATGCGGATCAGGACAAGCATTTCGAAACAGAGGATGAATACCATCTGAGCACTTAAATTATGGGTGTTTGGTGACAGGGAGGAACATCAAAAAGTCTGCTTTTTGACCAGGTTTTGCACGAAATGCCAGTCAGCAGCAGTATCGACGTCTACGGCTGCTTGCGGAAAAGGCAGAAGTATAGCTCGGACGCGGATCTGAAGTTTGCGAGAAATTTGTTCCAGGCCCTGGTCCAATGAGGTCCTGCCCATTAAATATCGCATAACGGCCCACCAGCCCAGGATGCGAATCATTTTTAACGGCCGTTTGCGCTCCTGCTCGATCTGACGCCAAAATTTTGCCGCCCGGTAAGCGCGCGGGTTTAGAAAACCAAATAAATTACAGCCGCTATAGCGGCCATCTTTGAACTTTATAGCCGTGCGTTTGGTTTCCGGAAACGCCGATACAATCCCTTCATAAGGCGTCAGGCCGACGACCAGGTCGCAATTCATCCGGCGGGCCTCGGTGCAAAAATAGTCAACGATCTGCGGGGATAACAGGGCATGGTCGGCGGTGGTGACCAGAATCGGTGCGTTCTGCGGTAAGGATAACAGCGCATGATAAGTGCTTAAGCTGGGGGTTGAACTGCCGTCAATCCATTTTACTTCCCCGCTCTCTATGCGGGCTTTAAGCTCGGGTTCTTGATCGATTATGGCTTGAGCAGGCCCGCATAAAGTCTGTGATCCAACCTGCCGGGCAGCCGCCAACGCATCCAGGACACGATGAACCATCGGCCGGTCGCCGATCGGGACAAATGACTTGCAGGCCACCCCGGCAGCTTCGGCGAGTGGATCCTTACCCGGTCGCGTCCCTGCCAGAACGATCGCACGAAATGGTGTCTCGGTTTCAGTCATTTATTATCGGGATTTTGAATGCATTAGGATTTTTTATCCGCTAAATTCCGGAGTCAACGACCACCCGCACAGCGGGTGGCTTGGATTTTACCGCCATAG
>JASFGZ010000491.1:0-3860 GCA_050123495.1 Desulfobacterales bacterium | reverse complement strand
GACGATTTAGCCGCGAGGTCATAAATTCAATCAACGAACTGGTCGTCAACAATGATATATACGACAGATTGGCCCTGCTCATATTGAGAGAGGGTTACCAGGCTGTTTTTATCACCAGAGAAGATAAACAAGGAATCCTTAGCGGTTATGTATTTAAAGGCACAACCGATGATCTGGAAAAATCCGGATTGATCCAGGTCCCGCAAAATTCAGCGGCGCCGATTTGGAAGTCACGCATGGCAGCGTGTGATATTTATGGATGTGTGGCATCTGCAAATAAGCCTGAAACCATGACCCAGGAAGAGTTTGAAAGAACGCATCTGTTTGATGAGCGCGTTAAGCAATTTTTGGGCTTTGCGATCACAAACTATATCAATTATGCTGAAGGCGATGTGTCTATCATTGCCTTTAATAAAGAAGGCGGTATTAAAAAATTTGACTCTTCCGTTATCAATACCGTCGTTAATAGCGCACGATCGATCACCCACCTAATTGACCTGGCCATCGGCAACAACCGAATGCTTAGCGCCCTGGAACTCGCTGAGGAGGTGCAACAAAACCTGCTTCCCAAAGACGTCCCGGCCATAAACGGACTCGATATTGCTGCCAAAAGTATTTACTGCAACAAGACCGGCGGGGATTTTTACGATTTTCTCAATGTCTCGCAATATTCCGATGCTAAACTCTGTGTTGTGATCGGCGATGTTTCCGGCCATGGTATCGCCGCCGGCCTCTTGATGGCAACGGCCCGGTCACTGATCCGTAGCCGATCCGCCCAGCCGGGAGACCTGTCTCAGATCGTGACCGAGGTCAACCGCAACCTGACGCTAGATGTCTATGAAACCAGCCGGTTCACAACCCTTTTTTATCTGATCGTCGACCCGGTAAAACAACTTCTAAAGTGGGTGCGTGCCGGTCATGATGCTGCCCTAGTTTATGATCCGGCGAACGATCGTTTTGAAAACCTTTACGGCTCCGGTCTGGCGCTGGGCTTGGATGAAAACTATGCCTATCAGGAAAACGAATGGAAAGGTCTGGCAAAAGGACAAATCATTTATATCGGAACGGATGGCGCCTGGGAAGCAGTCAACTCGGAGGGTAAGTTCTTTGGTAAGGAGTCAATAAAGGAGATTATTCGTCAAAACGCCGCTTCGAGTGCCAATGAAATTTTGAACGGGATACTCGCAGCTTTAAATCGTTTCCGTCAGGGTCTGGAACCCGAAGACGATGTGACGCTGGTGGTGATTAAGATCACGGAAGACAGATGACAGAGATCAGAGGTCAGATAATAGATGAAAACCGGAGTGTAGGGCAGACTTCGATTCGACTAAGTTCGTCGCAGGCTGCGGCTGCCGGAAACCAGTAATCAGCAGCCAAAACTTCTGAACCCAGAACCTTGAACCTTTGAACCCTGAACTCTTGCAAAATGGGCTCGCTGCATTTATTAAATTCGTGGTTAATTAAATCCAAAAAACACAACCCATAACCAGCCACATGAAAACATTCATCAGTTTTGACGAAGCGCTCGCTCTGACGCTGGCCGGTGTTTGTCCCGGCGAAGCCGAAATTTTGCCGCTGGATCAACTCACCGGTAAAATTCTGGCCGATGATATCATCGCCAAAGTCGACAGTCCTTCTGTCACCACATCCCGCAAAGACGGGTATGCGATTCTTTCGTCAGCGCTATCCAAGGCAACCCGCGAAAATCCCGTAAGGCTGGTGCTGGTGGGCCATCTTTCGGCCGGCGATAACACAGATTTTCAAATAAGCGGCGATCAGACGGTGCGGGTTACCACCGGCGCCCCTTTGCCAAAAGGTGCGGACGCCGTTATATCAGAAGAATTCTGCGAGCCGTCAGAGGATAAGATTCTGGCTTACAATAGCGCCGAAGAAGGCCGCAACATCCTTGAACGCGGAACCGATATTCGACAGCAAGAAATCATTGCCGCGAAAGGCGAAAAATTATCTCCGGCACTCATCGGCCTGCTAGCTTCAGCCGGTCTCGACCGTGCACCGGTCTATAAAGCTCCCAACGTTGCCGTCATTGCCAGCGGTGACGAGGTTGTCGTACCCGGGAAACCATTGCCGGACGGAAAGTTATATGCCAGCAATATGATCGAAATTTGCTCCTGGCTTACCTTTTACGGCCTTTCGTATTCTGCAGTGCTTGTCGGCGACAGGAAGCGGGAAATTCAATATGCCATCACGTCCCAACTTTCAGAGGCCGATGCATTTATCACCAGCGGCGGGGCCTGGGGCAGTGAACGGGATCTGATTTTAGACGTGGTCGAAGAGCTGAGCTGGCAGGGTGTTTATCGCCGGGTAAGAATGGGTCCCGGAAAACCGGTTGGATTCGGGCTTTTAGAAAATAAGCCGTTTTTTATTTTACCCGGCGGACCGCCATCCAATGAAATGGCTTTTTTGCAGTTGGCGCTTCCCGCGATAATGAAAATGAAAGGGGAAACCTCATTTTCGTTTCCGAGGGCCCAGGCGCAATTATCTGAAACCGTTCGAGGACCTAAAGACTGGACTCAATTTATTCACGCCCAACTTGAAAAAGACAAAAAACAACTCGTTGTTAAACCTGCCAAACTCAAAAGCAGGCTCATATCAATGGCCCGAAAGGAAGCCTTGATCATAATTCCCGAAGGCTGGGAAGAATGGAACGCCGGGGAAATTATTGAAATCCAGCTCTTAAATCCAGAATTTCCCCGATTAAACTTCGACATCAACTCATCCGACGAACGCCATCGAGGTCATATCCGTTGAAAAATGAAGCTAAAAGAAAAAAACGGTGAACATCCTTTAGGGGACGCCGGACAGCTCATTCTGTTCGGCGTGTTTATGGTCACATGGATCCTGGATTCATTTGTGATGGGCCACTCCACTTTTTTGTCGAAATACATTCCGCTGGTTATCCGTTTAATCATCCTGGGTGTTACACTGGGGACCGCCTTTTATCTTTTCCGGTCGGGTCATGTGGTTGTCATCCCTGATCAACGTCCCACTGAGATCGTGTCATCGGGAGCCTTCCGATATGTGAGGCACCCTTTATATTTGGGAAGTATTTTGGTCTACCTTGGCTTGAGCGTTTCAACGGCTTCGCTGTTCTGCCTTGGGTTGCTGGTAGTCGCCATCCTGTTCTACAATTATATCGCCGGCTATGAGGAAAAACTGCTGGAAATAAAATTGGGGCAGGACTATATTACGTATAAAGAAAACACGGGCAAATGGATGCCGCGTCTAGACACGCGCAGGCAGCTAAGCAAAAAAACCCTAAAGTAAAATTCTTCCTGAAAGTCTAGCAGGAAATGTCAATTAAGACCTCAAAGGCAATGATCCTCAACGACAAACTATTCAACTTATTTAGGGATAAAGCCGCAAAAACCCGTGTGGACTTACTGTGTCTGGGTCTGGGCTATACCGCGGTTGTGACCACAGACGGTGGTATTGGAATTGCCTATACCTATTTTGAAGATAAAAAATCCTGCATGGTGCTAAATGAAACCCTCGATTATGAAGGTGGGCCGGCCGATGCACTGCTGGAAAAAATAAAAAGTGAGCGCACGATCGAAAGAAGCATGGCACTGGCTCTGGTCAATGCGCTCAACTATCAATATGCACTGCAGTTGCCAGAAGATAAGAAAAACAAAATCTTATTTGAAAAATTTAAAATCACAAAGGGAACAAAAGTTGCGATGGTTGGCTACTTTGGCCCTTTGGTTAAGCGTTTTGAACAAAGAGAAGCTGTTCTTGATATACTCGATCAATCTCGTGGGCTTGGCCGAAAAGGGGATTTTTATAACAAGCTGAAAAACTGGGCAGATGTGCTGTTTCTGACATCGACCTCAATTTTGAAC
>JASFGZ010000490.1:0-3864 GCA_050123495.1 Desulfobacterales bacterium | reverse complement strand
CCATCTATTCCCTTGCAGGAACGGAATTGACCTCCTGCAGAATACGCGCTACACATATAATCGCATGGTTGGCAACAGATGTTGCCGGCGGTTTGCTTGGCACCATGCCATCGGCAGCGGACCTCGTAGACCCCCTGACCGGGAAATATATCCGCAAATACCTGGCAACCAACCCTGAGTATGCAACCGTCGACCGCATGAAAGTCTTACGGCTTATCGAAAACCGTGTGACCGGCGCCGGTGCCGTTGGTTATTTAATCGAGTCCATGCATGGCGCCGGCCCGCTCACAGCCCAGCGCATCATGATCAGAAGGCAGGCGAACATAGATGAAAAAATTGATAAGGTGAAGGTTTTTCTGGGTATCAAATAATTGAAGGCAGAAAAAATGTTTCAACCGTTTCACGATATTATTAACAACGTATCCAAGACAATTTTAAAATACGAAAAGGAACTCGGGCGTCCGGTCATCGGTGTGATGCCGGCCTATTTCCCTCTGGAATTGATCTATGCTGCGGGGGGGTATCCGGTTCAATTGTGGGGCAACAATTTGCCTCTGGAAAAATCCGATGCCTATCTGCAAAGCTATTGCTGCTCGGTGGCCCGCTCGGTGTTGGAGCTTGAATTAAGAAGCATCGCCAAAATGGTGCACGCTTACGCTTTTACGACCCTTTGCGACACCTTAATTAACTTAAGAGAAATATATCGGCGGCTTTTTACAAAACCAACATTGGCGCTTTCCATCCCAATCACGCAAACACCGGAAGCGCGGCAGGCATACCTCAAGACCGTGCTTGAAAGCGTGACAACCGGGCTTGAAAAAATTACCGGAGACCAGCTTACCCGGACGTCTCTGGCCGAAGCGGCCACCGTTTGCGGAAGCACCCGATCTCTTCAGCGAAAGTTATACGCCATCCGCCGCCAAAAGCCGGGTTTAATAAAAAATCATGATTTTTATTCCGTTTTAAAAGCCGGATTCTTTTTGCCGGCAGACGCCTACAATCGGATGCTCGAAACCCTGTTACATGAATTGGAGGCATTGCCTCAACCGCAAGGGCGCCGGCCGCAGGTTTTTATCTCCGGTATGGTTTTCGATCCGCTTGAAAACTATAAAATCTTTGATGAGCTAAAGATCGATATCGTTGATGATGATTTAGCCAATGGATGGCGAACCGTTTCCAAGGAAAGCTTGCGGGTTGAAAATCTGGTGGAAGGCATCACGCAATATTTGTTTCATCCAGCACCCTGCTGCTGCATATACAATCCGGACAATGACCGCCATCCTTATCTCTTGAACAAAGTAAAACAATCCGGAGCCGATGGAATATTATTCTGGTACATTAAATTCTGTGAACCGGATGCCTTTGATCGTCCCCAGTTGATGAATCGCTTTAAAGAAGCCGGTATTCCGGCTGCTCTCATTGACATGGAGCTTAGCATGTCCAACTTTGAAGCCATAAAGACACGTATCAACGCCTTTTGCGAAATCCTGGAAGCTTAACACCTGGATTTTGCACGAGACGGAGGCTTTTATATTCTCATCTATTTTCATGCAAAATTTTGGGTGTTACCTACATTTTGCACGAGTCGGAGGCTTCCATAGGCAAGGCATTTAAGGGCGAAGTCGTAGTATACTACTTCGAGCCCTTAATAACGCAGCATATGGAAGCCTCCGGCTCGCCCTTTGGGTGAAAATAGATGAGAAATAAAATAGATCTTCATCCGATTAGTTTTCTAAGTGAAATGGTCTGTACGATAATCTCATGCGAACCTGCTGTAATTAAATAACAAAAAGATTCTCATCTATTTTCATGCAAAATGTAGGTGATAACATGACGCATTTAGCCGCTCACAAAAAAATGAAAACGCTGATGACAAACTACTACATCGAGGCCAAGACGACCCGGGAAAAACCGATCGCGTGGGTCACCAGCGGCGCCCCGGTGGAGTTTATTTATGCCATGGATGCCTTACCCATATATCCTGAAAACTATGCGGCCATGTGTGCCGCCGGGCATCAATCGCTCGAACTGCTGGAAGCGGCTGAAGCCGCTGGCTTCTCACAGGATCTTTGTGCCTATGCGCGCACCGATTTTGGCGTTGATATTACCCGGGGCGGACCGGCAAACGGACTGCCGCCGCCGCATTTTCTGCTTTGCTCAACCAATATTTGCAAAACCGTCATCAAATGGTATGAGGTCGTCGCGCGCAAATACGATGTGCCTCTATTTATAGTTGACACACCTTTTCTTCACGATGGTTTAAGCAAAGAAGTGAAAGATTATACGATTTCACAGTTCAAAGACCTGGAGCGTTTTCTGGCTGAATTTCTAGACCGACCCTTTGACCATGATCGATTTATTGATGTTTTATCCCTTAGCCGGCAAGCTTCGGTGTATTGGAGACAAATTCTGTATCTTTGCAAGACGATCCCCGCTCCCATCAACAGCCTGGATTCCTTTATCCACCTGGGCCCCATCGTTACTTTACGCGGCACCCAGGAGTGCGTGGACTATTACAAAAGTCTCTATGAAGAGGTGGCCGAGCGCGCCCGTCAAAAAATCGGATCTCTACCGGAAGAAAAATATCGGGTGCTGTGGGACAATCTGCCGGTATGGTTCAAAATGAGTCGTTTGGGAAAGTTCTTTGAACAAAAGAAATGCACCCTTGCAGTAACTACCTATGCCAACAGCTGGGGTGGATTGAGTGATTTTGAAGAGGATCAGACCGGCGACATTTACCAGGCCATCGCGGCGTCTTATCTAAACGTTTACATCAACCTGGGCTTTGAGGAACGCATTAAATACCTTGCCCAGCTCATCAAGGAATTTTCGCTGACCGGATTTATTATGCACTCCAACCGCTCCTGCAAGCCTTACTCCGTGGGCATGTATCGCTTACAAGAAGAGGTATCAAAACTGACCGGTAAGCCGGGAGTCGTTATCGAAGCCGATCAAAATGACCCGCGGGCGTATTCCGATGCCCAGGCAGAAACCCGTTTGGAGGCCTTTATTGAGTCTATGCGTCCGATCGGCAACTAGAACCTATCTCAAAATTGCCTTTAACACCCAAGGCTAAAGATTTAAACTTATAAAAAGTGCGTCAACAACAAGTGAGCTAAAGTGACTAAAGTTAAGGAATTCTGTCCATTTTATAAAAAAGATGGAGCGCAGCGACACCAAAGCTTTAGGCACTTTAGCTCATTTTAGGCATTTTAGGCACTTCTGACTTTAGAGCACCTTTAGACCTTATTTGCTATGCCTTCCAGGGGAACTGCTAGATTTGAGATATGTATCTACAGATCCTTTACGAGGGTTTCGGCGGCGGTAAAGGGGTCAATTTTGCGGTCTTTTAAGGCATCGAGAAGGGTTTGATAGGCACTCGATTCCCCGGAGCTGCCAAATATCTTATCAGCCGCCATTTCCATAACAAGGCGGCGCAATAACTGGAATGTCTGTTGAAAATTGTGCTTGCTGAACTCACCGCTGTCCAGCAAATACCGGCGGTGGTTCCAAAACGCATTAACCAACTCCACTATTCCTTCAGCGTTTACCGCCACGGTCTTTAAAACCGGCGGGTACCACGCATCCTCCGGAATCGCTCCCATTTCCAGCATACCCTGAAGTTGTGCGACGAGATCATCTGCCCCGGGTCCGTCGGCTTTGTTGACAACGAACACATCACCGATTTCTAGTATGCCGGCTTTCATCGCCTGAATCTCATCACCCATACCCGGCATGCAAACGACGGTTTTGGTGTGAGCAAATTCGGCGATTTCGACTTCGGCCTGTCCAACTCCCACGGTTTCGATGATAATGACATCATAACCCATGGCATCCAGCACCATGACGGTTTCACAGGTTGTC
>JASFGZ010000489.1:0-3866 GCA_050123495.1 Desulfobacterales bacterium | reverse complement strand
ACCCTGGTCGATGAATATTTGGACGCCAAAAAACCGGTCATGGGCATGGGCCAACCCCAGCACATCGACAGCGACCCCCGGGCAGAACCGATTCACCTCAAGCAGGAAGAACTGGAACTGGAGGGCGTCTATCTCGAATTGCAGCGCGCCATTGAAAAGTATTTTCATGCCCGCCGCAAAAAGGACGGCCGTTCATATGTGGGGGTCAATGTGGTCGGCTCCGGAAATACCGCCTTGATGGAAATCGGATTTTCACCAAACGCGGGCTGGTGTATCGGCAGTGTTGTCCGGGGATTCAGCTGCGCGGCGCATGCACTTTTCAACATGAAAAAGGGCCGCGCCTGGGGGGCTTCCAGGAACGAACCCATGGTGCAAATGATCGATCTTTCCATGATCAAGTATATCGGGCCGCAAGACCGGATCGTTCCCAAAAAGGAAGAGCAGCAGGAATACGCCAGGAAGCAGAAGGAAGAAGGAGAATACAAGCAATGGGTTATTTAGACAAGGAAAAGACAGATGCGCTCAACAAAATAAAAAGGGAACGCAAAATCGGAAATCTGGGCAGCCCGAAGAATCCCTTTGACTATTATGAAAGGGAATACGGCACGGTGCCGCGGGATACGCGAAGAGCGCCATTCCAGTGGGTGTCTGAAGTCGCCTACAAGAATGTCCACCGCATCGTTGCCCGGGGCTATGACACCACCGAGCTGATGGAAGAAGGCTACGGCGTCATTGAGGTTCTTTTTGTGGATTATCAGGCGCGGATACCGACGATTGAAGAGGGCCAGATGCTCAACTACATCATGATCCTGGCGCTGGAGGACGGGCTGTCCGCACCGGCGGCCATATCCAGGATCGTGGCCAGATCCAAGACCTTTTTGACCCAGGCTTGCGGAGCATCGATTATGGCTTTTGGGCATGCCTATGGTGCCTATTCGGCCTTCGGCAATCGACTCGAAAGCTATCTTGATCGGGTCGACAAAGGGGAATTTTCCCGGGAAGCGGCAGCCGAACTTCTCGTTAAGGAGAACCTTCATGACGAAGCCCTGGGCGTTTCGAATTTGATGCTCAAAGACCCGGCCGCAAAAAGGATGATCGCAAGAGCCGAAAAGCTGGGAGTGGCCGGCAAATATATTGCCTTCACCAGGGAAGTCGTCAAGGCAGCTCAAAACGTTTTTGCCGAACCCATAGATCTGGATATGCTCGGCGCAACCGGTGCCACCATGATGGATCTGGGATTTACCCCCGAAGCCACCTGGGCGATTCTGGCGGTTACGCGCTCCTTTGCCGCCGGCGCCCATTACATTGAAGAAGTCGAAAGAGAAGAATCTAATCGGCTGGGCCAGCAATTAACACCCATGGAAGATTACGACGGACCGGCAGACCGGCCGGTACCGCCATTGGCGGACCGGGAAAAAGCTGCCCGATCCGCTATTTGCCGCACCCCTGAAGAGTGGAAAACGCGTTTTGAAGAGATGAAAAAAGTACGCGGCAGCGGCTTTAGCATCGTCGAAGAGATCGAGGATCCCAGCAAGAAGTCCGGGATCAAAAAAGTAGGGAAACTATAATTGGGTTAAGAAATTGTCAGCCATATATACACAGGCATAAATCCGAATATCTAAATCCGAAATTCGAAACAAATTCAAAATTCTAAATTTGAATGTTCACCGTTTTGAATTTTGGCCATTTGAAAATTCGGATTTGTTTCGGATTTCGTGCTTCGTATTTCGAATTTTTGTGCTTAAAAGGATATATGGCCCTAAAAAACTGACAATAGAATCGTGATTAGAGAAAGGGATAAATAAGAATGGAGGTTGTAAAACCCGTCAAACGGAATGTTTTATTGAATCCTGGCCCGGCAACGACCAGTGATTCAGTCAAATACGCCCAGGTGATTCCCGACATCTGCCCGCGCGAGGAAGAATTCGTTGGTATCATGGACGAAGTCCGCCGGGAGCTGGTCAAGGTCGTTCACGGTGACCCGCAGAAGTATGCCGCTGTGCTCTTCACCGGCTCCGGAACCATCATCCAGGATGTCCTCGTGAATTCGCTGATTCCAGAAGGTAAAAAGATTTGCGTCGTAAACAACGGGGCGTATTCTGCACGAATGGTCGAGATTGCCGGTTACTACCACATTCCCTGCGTAAACCTTGAATTTCCAACTACCGGGTTGCCGGATCTGGATGTTGTCCAAAACACCCTTGCGGCCGACAGGGATATTGCGGTGGTGGCCACGGTTCATCATGAAACCGGCACCGGGGTGTTAAACCCGGTTCGAAAAATCGGGAAGATGGCCCATGCGCACGGCTGTGTTTTCGTTGTGGACACGATTTCAACCTATGGTTTGATTCCCTTCGACATCGAAGAAGAAAACATCGATTTCTGTATGTCTTCAGCCCAGAAAGGGCTCTGCGGTATGACGGGTGTTTCCTGGACCGTCGGTAAAATCGAAGAAATTGAGAAATCAAAGGATTATCCCAAGCGATCCTACTATTGCAATCTTTTCATGCAATATGACTTTTTTAACCGCGTGGGTGAGATGCATTTTACCCCACCGGTTCAGACGGTTTATGCCTTAAAGCAGGCGATTAAAGAATACTGGGAAGAGGGCGAGCAGGCACGCTACCAGAGGATAACCCAATGCTGGGAGGCGATTCATAAAGGTTTGGAAGAGATCGGTCTCGACACGGTTATCGACAGGGAGATTCAGGGCCATCTGGTGGTGACGGTCAAAGCCCCGGAAGACGATAAATTCGATTTTTTTAAACTTCACGACTATTGTTACGAACGCGGTTTTACGATCTATCCCGGAAAGATGTTTGGTCTGGAAACTTTCCGATTGTGCAATTTGGGTCTGATCACGCATACGGATATTGAAGATTTTTTTGTGGTGGCCAAAGAAGCCTTCAAGGAGATGGGGTATACAATTCCGTTGAAGTAAATCCGAAATCCAAAGCACGAAACTCGAAACAATTTCGAATTACCAAAATTCAAATGACCGAAACATATCACGGTATCGAATATCAGCGTATCCATTGTTTTGGTCATTGGGACATTTGGATTTAGGGTTTGTTTCGAATTTCGGTATTCGTTATTCGAATTTAATAAAGTCTAAGATATGCGAAAAACATGTATTTCACTCAACTTTATAAGCGAATAATATTTAGGGAGGAATAAAAGATTATGGAAGACAACATTCAGGAAATGTACAAAAAAGCCAGAAAGGCGTTTCGTGAAGTCGAAAACTGGCCCCAGGAAAAAGTCGACGAGATGGTTCAGGCTGTGGCCTGGGAGCTTTTAAAAGAAGACGTCCGCCATAAGTTGGGCCATATGGCCGTGGATGAATCCGACATCGGCAATGCCGAGGATAAAGTCAATAAAATCAAGAATAAGACCCTGGGTACCCTGTGGGACATGCGGGACGCCAAAACCTGCGGTATGATTGAAGAGAACAAAGCCCTGGGAATCCGCAAATACGCCAAACCGATCGGCGTGATCGCCAACGTCGTGCCGTGCACGAACCCGGAGTCCACCATCTGCTGCCTGGCCCTGAGCACCCTGAAGACTCGCAATGCCCAGATCGTCTCACCCCATCCGCGGACCCAAAAGACGTCCTATGAAACAGTTGAGCATGTGCGCAGGGCGCTCGAAAAGATTGGGGCGCCGGTGGATCTGGTGCAGTGCATTAAACAGACCAACCATGCCAAGACCGCCGAGCTGATGGCCAACTGCGACTTTGCGGTGGCCACCGGCGGTGCGGCCCTGGTGAAAGTGGTTTATGCGGCCGGCAAGCCGGCTCAGACCGTGGGTGCCGGTAATGTGGTGTCCATTGTGGATGATACCGCCGATCTGACGGCCGCGGCCCG
>JASFGZ010000488.1:0-3877 GCA_050123495.1 Desulfobacterales bacterium | reverse complement strand
TGTTGACATCAATTCCGGAAAGCCGGCCATACGCATCCAGTCGCGAAATATTAAAGTACAATGAGCGCAGCTTTTCATAGGCAAAGCCTTTTTCAACCAGCTTTTCACCAAGAGCCACCATATCATCAACATGTTCACTTGCCTGGACATATGAATTGGCCGCGGTAATGCCTAAAAGGGACAGATCCTCTTTGAATTGAGAAATGTTGGCTTCGGTAAATTTTTTCAGATCAACATTGGCTTTTTGAGAGCCGCTGATGGCTTTGTCATCAAGATCATTGATATCGGTCAAGTGATTGACCGCGTATCCGCGGTATTCAAGATAACGACACAGCAGGTCGGCAAACACAATGCGGCGCATTTCCCCCAGATGGATGCGAGCATGTGCGGTGGGTCCGCAGGAATAAACGCCAACCTTTCCCATTATCCGGGGTTCGAACACCTCTTTTTTGCGAGATAGACTGTTAAATAATTTCAGGGTAACCTCTTCGTGCACCGCAAAAAGCGAGGTGCTTAAATAACGTTCGCCGTTGTCCGGGAATAACACCACCAGGGTGCCGGCCGTCATTTTGGCTGCAACCCTGCAGGCACCGACCATCGCGGCCCCGCTGCTCATACCGACAAATAGGCCTTCTTCCCTGGCCAGTCGCCGTGCCATCTCGTAAGCGTCTTCATCATCAACATTGAGCTTTCGATCAAGGCGTTCTTTTTCAAAGATCTCTGGGCAATAGGCCTCCTTCATGTTTTTTAGGCCCTGGATCTTGTGGCCCAGATAAGGTTCCACCCCGATAATCTGTATGGTCGAATCGTATTCCTTCAGCCTTCGGGAAACGCCCATTAACGTGCCGGAGGTTCCCAGGGTGGCCACAAAAGCCGTAACACTAGCGTTGGTTTGCTGCCATACCTCTTCAGCCGTTCCATAATAGTGCGCCTTCCAGTTGGCTTCATTATTAAATTGATCGGGGATAAAATAAGTGTCCGGATTTTCACGGGCCAGCCGGTAAGCCTCTTCAATGGCGCCATCGGTACCCAGGTGCCCCGGCGTTAAAAGAATATCGGCTCCCCGGGCCTTTAAAATCTTTTGGCGTTCGATGCTGACCGCATCGGACATCACCAGCAGCAGCCGGTATCCTTTGACCGCACAAACCAGAGCCAGACCAATGCCGGTATTGCCGCTGGTTGGCTCGATCACGGTTTTTTGCGATATAAGCTCCCCGGATTTTTCGGCAGCTTCAATCATGTAAAGGGCGGTGCGATCCTTGACGGAGCCGCCGGGGTTAAAATGCTCTAGCTTGGCGAGCAGCTTGACATCGGGATTCGGATTGAGCTTTTTGATTTCAACCAGCGGCGTATTGCCAATGGCATCCAGGATGGAATGTCCCATAGCATAAACCTAAATTTGCTTGAGAATGGAAGATACGATATTGCTTATCGCGGTGAACACCTGATCTTGAGATTCGGCCGCATCGATAATTCGAAACCGATCCGGTTCAAGACGGGCCAGTTCGAGGTAACCGGCTCTCACTTTTTCATGGAATGCCACCGTTTCGGCTTCAAAGCGGCTTTCATGCCCGGATCGCTGGCCGTTATTTAACTGCTGCCAGGCACGCTGCAGACCGACCTTGGGGGCAAGATCCAGCAGCAGGGTGACGTCGGGCTTTAAATCGTCAAACAAAATTTGGTGTAATTGCCGGATCAGTTCGATATTCAATCCCCTGGCAAAGCCCTGATAAACCACGGTGGCATCAAAATAACGATCGCATATCACGGCCTTGCCCGCCTTCAGACAGGGTCTGATCAGTTCGTAAATATGCTGGGCGCGATCCGCCATATATAAAAGCAATTCCGTCATGGGCGCCAGGGCACTGTTGGCCGGATCCAGCAAAATCGATCGTATATTTTCCCCGATCAGGGTTCCGCCCGGCTGCCGGGTCGTAACACATTCGATTCCCCGGTCTTCGAGGAATTCCACCAGCCGACCGATCTGGGTCGTTTTACCCGAACCTTCGATACCTTCCAGTGTGATGAACATAAGGTTAGTCCGTTGCTTTTGATCGGGTGATAATTTTCCAGCCCTTCATGGCCTCGAGTACGTGATAATCGGTCTGATCGCACTTTATGGGTGTAATCGAAATAAAATCTTCGCACAGGGCCGAGCCGTCAATATCGGTGGACTTGCCCGCCGGCAAAGAATCGCATCCCTGCCAGTAATAGGATCGCTGGCGCGGATCCATCCGTTTTTCAATAAATTCCGGGAAAAAATCCATATCGAGCCGGCTGATGCGGATGCCGGCAACTTCCTTTAACGGCCGGTTGGGAATATTGACATTTAGAAACGTTCCAGACGGAAGCCCGTTGGCATACAAATCTTCAGCCAGCTCTTCAATGAAGATGGCAGCCTCGTCATAACATTGAACCTCACGGCTGTGGATCGACACCGCCATGGACAGAATTCCGTATAACGTCGCCTCCTTGGCGGCTGCAACCGTTCCGGAATAATTAATATTTATACCGACATTGGCACCCGGGTTAATGCCGGAAATCACCATGTCCGGTTTGAAGTCCAGAATTTCCAATATTCCCATCTTGATGCAATCGGCCGGTGTCCCTGAGACGGCATAGCCCTGAAACGAATTATTTATGGAAATTTTGTGGGCACGCAGCGGTTCATTTAAGGTAATACCATGTCCAACGGCACTTTGTTCACGATCCGGAGCGATAACAGTGACGGAATGCCGGACGGCCAGGTGCTTATAAAGTGCTTCCAATCCGGGAGCATAAATACCATCGTCATTGGTTAATAGAATATTCATAATGATTCACACAAATTGGGTTATGGGAACTTCGGATAACACAAATTCGTGAAAGGAAGCATCGGCGGGGTCGGCAAATCGATCCCTGGTCCGCTGAGTCACCGACCACCCGCTCCGCGGGTGGCTTGGGTTTTTCCGCCATCGGCGGAAAAAAACAAAGGCACGACAGTGCCTTAATATGTGCAAGTAACACGGTGTAACCGGTTGCAAACCACCCGGTTTGAAAATGCCCAATGAATATATATGGCTCACGCTTCTCGGCTTAATTGACTTTCCAACAATATCTTGACATATTTGATTTACTTAGATGTATATCCTAAATCGTAATTATATTCAAGATCTATGAACGCAACCCCGGGTTTATCAGCGGCGCTTCAAAACCCGGTCTGGGATAAATTAAAAGATCTGACAGAATGCTTCAAGCGATGCTGAAAGAAAAATGCAAACAGACAGGTTTCGGACCCGGACGATTCAACACCTGGCATCGAATTCTCATATCGAAAAAGTTCATCCTGGCAGTCTTTCTGGCAGGGATAGCGTTTGCCTTTTTAACCCGCCCGGATCAAACGATGGCTCAAATCAGTGAACTGACGTCAGATCGGATTCTGGAAGACGATATTCATAAGCCATGGCTGCTCGAGGCCGATGAGGTTACCTATGACCGCCGGCTGGATCTGTATAAAGCCCGCGGCAATGTTAAGATCTCGAAGGCCGATAAGCAATTGACGGCCGATCTTATTCGATTTGATCACAAGACGATGCGTGCCTATGCCCAGGGCAATGTTGTGCTGACCGTCGGCCAGGATATTCTGACCGGCAGTCTATTGGAAATTGACCTCGATCAGCAGGTGGGTTCCATTGAAGATGCCTATTTGTTCTTAGAGGAAAACAATTTTCATATCACGGGACACAAGATTCAGAAAACCGGCAAAAATACTTACCGCATTGATGCGGCCACGCTGACCACCTGCGACGGGGATAAACCGGACTGGAAAATTACCGGCAAAGATATCAAAATTAAAGACGACGGCTCCGGCGCGGCAAAACATGCCACCCTGCGGGTC
>JASFGZ010000487.1:0-3882 GCA_050123495.1 Desulfobacterales bacterium | reverse complement strand
ACGCTTCTACCTGACCTTCCGTACCCCGGGGATCCATACTGGAAGCCAGCTCCAGCGCATTTCCGGCCGTATGATCGGCACCCATCGGCGAGGTAACGTAAGTCACGCCAATACCCTTTAAAGAACGCGGATCGTATCCGGGGATAGCCTGACCCCTGATGGCCGGCACTCTGCGGGCACCGAAAATTTTACCGGAGATCACAACACCGTTGCCGATGATGCGCCCCAGCGGTGTCCCCTCCATCACCTGGCGAATAAGGTCTTTGGCCCCTGCGGCGTCACCAAACGAGATTACGCCGGCATCCATGGCAACGCCAATGGCAGCGCCCGTTTCAATGGCGTCAAGTCCGGCCTCGTTACACAGGTCGTTGAGCGCGGCAATTGCGTCGATGTCACTGATGCCGCAGTTGGACCCGAGCAGGGCGATATTTTCATACTGAAGTGACGCCACCGTCGCCTTGCCTTCGGGATTGGGGAAGACATTGGAACATTGGATGGCACAGCCCTGTATGCAGGGCTGTCCTTTGCGGCCTTCGCCGGCCCGCTGGTCGATGAGTTCGGCGATGGTTTCACCTGAAATCGCGTCCACCTGCTCAAATTGGCCGGCACTGAAGTTACGCGTGGGCAAGATGCCCAGCGCGTTGCACACCGCTAAAACCGCGGGGGTGCCGAAGTTGTGACGGTTTTCGGTCTTGGGATCATCCATCAGGAGTTGCACCAGCTTCTTGTTGGCCGCGTTCAGGGCTTTGCGGTCATGGACTTCTGCAGGCTGCGCGCCCGTATCATCGAAAACGATGGCCTTGATACCTTTGGAACCCATCCCAGCGCCCATCCCACCGCGGCCGGCGAATCGAATTTGAATACCGGTTTTGTCGGTCGTCGCAACACCGGCGCCCGCCATCATCATCTCACCGGCTGGCCCGATACAGATCACACCGCGATCTTCTCCAAACTGATCGCGCAATCGCCTTAAACTCGCTCTGACGGCAAGATTTTTATACTCGGGAGCAGCGACGATCTCCGCCTTTTCCTTAGACACCACCAGAATGTTGGTTTGCGGGTCGTCAGGCACCTCCTCCAATACCACCGCTCTGAAACCAAGGCGCGCCATTTGCCTGCCGGCACTGCCGCCCAAACTGGCTTCTTTAACCCCTCCGGTCAGCGGGCTTTTTCCGCCCACCGAATACCGGCCGGCCGTTGTCACATTCGTGTCTCCCAGCAACCCGGCGGCCAGAATGAATTTATTCCCGCGGCCCAGCGGATCACAATTCGGATCGATCTCTTTTAACGCAAGATGCGCAATCAGCGAACGCCCTCCCAGGCGCAGTGCATCCGGAGCGCATGCTTCCGACCGAATATCATTGTTACGCGTATTCACCCTTAAGATTTTATTCATGATCAACTTTCTTCTATACGTATCGCAAGATCCTTTTCTTCAAGCAGCGTGTTAATCTTTTCAATTATCTGTGCGTCGAGTTCTATTCCCCGGTATTTGCTTGCATCCGCATTTTCGGCTTCGATTTCTCCCGGCAAAAAAATACGCTCAATGCCGGCGGCTTTTCGCGAGTTGCGGATGTCCGCGGTATACTCATTTACGAGGGTCTCAAAGCGCTCCAGCGGCATAAACCGATCAATATCAACCGCCATAAACATCGCGCCGACACCTGTCGGTCCTAGCGGCTTGTGAAAAGTGAGCAGCTCGCGTCCGTATTTGGATCCTGAAAGCAGGCCGCACATCAGATCGATGAACAAAGCCAAACCGGACCCTTTGGGCCCGGCAATGGGAAGCAGCGTACCCTTGAGCGCTTCGGCCGGATCGGTGGTCGGGCGACCGGTTTCATCAAGGGCCCATCCCGGGGGAATGTTTTCATTGAGTCGCTGGGCACGTCGAATTTTACCCCGGGCCACCACACTGGCTGACATGTCGAGCACAAGCGGGGTTCCGTTGACGACAGGGGCGGCAATAGAAAGCGGGTTGGTGCCGAAAAAAGGCTCGGCGCCGCCCCAGGGTGCGACGGACGCAGCGGCGTTGGTTGCACATATACCGATCATCCCCTCAGCAGCGGCCATGAGGGTATAATAGCCCAAAAAGCCGATGTGGTTGGTATTACGGATCAATGCCAGGGCGACCCCGTGGTTTCTGGCTTTGTTGATACAAATCCGCATTGCCTCGGCGGCGGCCACCTGACCCAGGCCGTTGCTGCCATCAATATGCGCAATGGCGCCCTCATCGGCAATTAATTTTACTTTCGTGGGAAGGTTGAGAAGACCGTGGGCACAGCGTTCGGCGATGAGTGGTAAAAAAGCACAGCCATGGGTGTGAATACCCCTTAAATCCGCCTCAACCAGAACCGTTGCCACCAGCCGCGCCTCCTCATCCTCAGTCCCCAGGGCCTGCAGCAATTGGGTAATTACCTCCATCAGGTGATCGGCAGTAATTTTCAATATTAATCCTCCACCGAACCCAGGCGTTCAAAAACCTGATCAAGTTTGTTTAACTCTACACTCGAGATCCCTTTCTTGAGAGCAGCCGCCTTTTCCTTTTCTTTTTCCACCCGCTGACGGGTGGCTTCCAGGACGTCTTCCAATTTTGATCGGGGAATGATGACGATTCCGTCATCGTCGCCGAGCACCAGATCACCGGGATTGACGACCACATCTCCGAACAAAACCGGGTGATTGACCGACCCGAGTGTTTGCTTGACGGTACCCCGCATACAGGTCCCGCGGCAAAAAATCGGAAATCCCATTTCAATGATTTCAGCGCTGTCCCGCACGCATCCGTCGACCGCCAGACCGCCAACCTGCCGTGCCATAGCTGAGGTGGCCATTAAATCGCCGAAATATCCGGCATTGGGGTAGCCATCGGTGGCGGCGACGATGATATCGCCGGGTTGTGCGATTTGCAGGGCTTTGTGCAACATCAGGTTGTCTTTGGGATGACAGCGAACCGTCAGGGCCGCACCCAGCAGGCGCATATTGCGGCCCAGAGGCTTGATCGCCGGATCGACCGAGCCGATTCGTCCGGCAGCCTCATAAACAGTTGCGGCACCGAAACCTTTGAAAGGCGCCATCAATTTTTCTTGCGGTCTTCGAATCTGCGTTATGACATGTGCCATTGACTTAACCTCTCTTCGGTGATGAAAGTCCCAAAAGATAAGCTGCCGCAGTGTGGAGATGATTTTGAACGGCCAGCTCGGCGCGCTCGCCATTGCCTTCAATGATCGCATCAAGAATTTCAAGGTGTTCCGCTACCATTTTGTTAAACCGGTTCCGGGTGAAGCGCCCGCCAAAGTGTTGACGTATTCGTTTAATGTGATCCAGCAATCCAAGATAGGTATCGATCAGTTTCTGGTTGCCAATCCGTTTAACAATAAAAAGGTGAATATCCTCTGCCGGGCCCCAATTAAAGTCGATGGCTTCAGTCCACTTTTTGGAATACTGCTCGAGCTCTTTTCTTTTGGCTTTGACCTCTTTTTCATCCCGCATTAATGCTGCCCGTTTGGCAGCGCCGCACTCGATAATTTCGCGGACCTCAAAGATTTCGCGAATATCCTGAAATGTAATATGCGCCACGGCTGATCCGCGCCCGGGTATATTTTCGACCAACCCCTCTCTTTCGAGTTGCCTCAGCGCCTCGCGAACGGGTGTTTTGCTGACATCGAGGTCCCGCGCAAAATCGTTTTCATTGATTGGCAAACCAGGGGCAAGGGCGCCGCTAATGATACCTTCTTTAATCTTCTCATATACAGCCGTCTTCTTATTTTTCATTTTTTATCGATCATTGAGATAAAAATTATTTATAACCATATCAATTGGTTAAAGCACAACATCTGCATAGATTATACCTCGAGTATACTCTAAGTATATTTTAATTATTCC
>JASFGZ010000486.1:0-3891 GCA_050123495.1 Desulfobacterales bacterium | reverse complement strand
CGGAGTGAGAGGCGATTTTAAGACCTTCCAGCGCAATTCCGGACAGCATAATAACCGCCACAATCATGATGGCATAATGATCCATGCCGCCGCTTCGAAGCCGTTGCGGTTTTGAAAGGTAACGGCGAATTGCCGCCAGGATCACACCGGTCAGCACCATGGCGCCGAAAAAATCCCTCAGAAAGAAAAACGGATTCAATGTCGAATAGTAGTCGCTAAATAACGCTTCAGAAACCACGCTTTCAAGGGCATGCATCAGCAGCAGCAGCATGAATCCATAAAATATCAACATGTGCGCCAGCCAGCGGACGATACTTTCTTTGAAAACGCGGCGTTGAAATAAAACATCCAGCGCGAAAGCTTCAAGCAGCCGAATAATTTTAGAGCTGAAAATTACACCGATAACGCCCCTGGCGCCTGACGACAACCGTTGCGATGTCGTGGTTGTTTTTCCTAAGATGCCGATATTTCTGGAAAACCAGGTTGAACCCTTATAGATTAAACCCAGGAGAAAAACGATGAGGGAAGTATAGAAGAGATGATCGAATTCTTTAAAAAATGAAATAATCTCATCAAACATTTTCCGGTGAAATCCTCCTTAAACAGGTTCAAAAACCAACATCCATAAATCTTCATAAGGGTGAGTCACCTCAGATCAAACTCAAAGCGTCGCGGCCTAAAGGCGGAGGATGACAATGAGATTTTAAACCCTAAATATAGATTAAACTATAGATTAATTCCTTTTTACTGCTGAAGAATATTTCAGCGATGTGTCGGATTCCAGCGGGACTCCTTTTTCAAGTTTGGCAATATTGTCTTTGACCGTTTCAATTTCGCTTTCGACGGCTTTCAGGGCTTTGCGATGTTCGGCAATCTTTTTTTGTTCGATGGTCTGCCGCGATTCCAGCTGTTTGAGCTGATCCTGAAGCTTTCTGACCTTTTCTCCCCGGAGGGTATCACTGAGACGGTCCATCAGGTGACTGTGCTTACCTTCCGGATCGGTGATAAAATACCAGGTTTTGGTCTGATAACTGTACCAGGCTTCTCCGGATACGTGCTTGCCTTTTAAGCGAACACCGGCTTTCCAGACCCTAAAATCGCCTTCTTCTTTTGGAAGTCCCTGGATGCGCGCCTGTCGGCGGCGCCCGTCTTCACATTGAACCATTTGTTTTTCCATATTCGTTCTCCAGCAAATTTAGGCGCAGAGCCAATTTTTATATGCTTTTTTATGGCAGAACTTTTTGAAAAAGGCAAGCGTTCGCAGTCACTTTGAGCAATTTAAACGCTGATTGGAAAACCAGAAACGCAGCTGCCAAAAACAATCGCTTTTAACCGGTTTGATTGGGTTTTCCAAACCGGGTGCTTCGCACCCGGTTCGGCCGCGTTGTTTTCAACGATGGGGGCACTTCGCGCCCCTGTCTTATCTCGCCGATGGCGGTAAAATCCAAGCCACCCGCTGTGCGGGGGGGTCGTTGACTCACCGGCTGAGGCTCATGCGGATCAGGAATTTATGGGAAAAGAAGGGTGCCGGGTTCTAGGCGGCACCCTCTGTTGATTTTGGCCCTTAGGCGATGGGTTCTGATGCTTCAGCCTTTGCGCTGCCTCCGCCATTTTTCAGACTACCCATGGCTTTGGTCAATTCCATTAGCACGCCCAAGCCCTGTCTGGCATCTTTACTGGCCAATGCGCCCAGCATTCCAAAGGGGCCGACAGGTTTCGCTTTTGTCAGATCCACTTTTGATGGCAGTTCGGCCATTTTTTGGAGAAAAGCGGTCGCCTGAGGATCACTGAGTTTTTGGGCCAATCCCAGCAAGGCCACAAGGCCATCGCCGATCTGGTCGACATCTTCGGCGCTGTAAGCCGCTGCGACTTTGGCACGCACATCCAGCGTTGATTGAATGATTCGCAGAACACCCTTTTGCTCGAGGTCATCCAGGTAATTAATCAACTGAGGCACAGATGATTTGAGCAGGGGTTCGATGGTGACCACAAAGTCAACGATGTTCTCCAATTGTTCAAGACTGAACTGGAGATGCTTGACACTGCGCAAAAAACGCTTTACCAGTGCCATCAGGTCTTCCAGCTGGAAACTGGACTCCACATCTTCAAGCTCCCGGATCAGCAGCCGAAACGCCTGGCCGCTTAATGGAATTAAATCATTTTTGAGTTCGTTAAGGCCAGTGGCCGTCTGGGAAACCGGAGCCAGCTGAGCCTCGATGCGATCGAGTCGCTCGAGAATTTCCTTTTCGGTTGTCATGGCGGCCTCCTTATGCTTGTGTCAGGACATGGCGCATTTTACCGGCCATCGTCATTTGTTGTTCCAGGGGCAATTCCACACCCTTGAGCATCATATTCCAATAGACCCACTTGAACATCATTTTGCCCCAGTAATTCATGTAGCTGTCTCCCAATAAGCTGAAGGGACCCAGTCCCGGGAAAGGGAATTTGCCGGGCAGAGGCTCATATTCATAGTTAAAGTCAATCAAAAAAGCTTTTTCATAACCCGAGCAGATGAAGCACGTCGCATGGCCGTCAAATGTTCCGTGCGGTTCCTGACCGTCAATTTCACGAATCAAATTGTTCACAACCGTCTCTGATTCATAGTGGGCGACCGCACCGGCTTTGGAAGCCGGCACGTTGGTGGCATCACCAACAACATAGATGTGATCGGCATTTTTGGCCTTCAGAGTGAAATGATCCGTCTCGACAAAGCGCAGCGGATCCTCCAAACCGGTACCTTCCAAAAATTTTGCGCCGAAGTTGGGCGGAATCGCAATCAGCAAATCATAGTCTACTTTTTCACCCTTATGCGATTCGATCGTTTTTTCCTCCCCGTTGACCTGGGCAATGTCAAAGTTCGGCGTCACTTTAATGTTCTTTTGAATCGCAATGTCGCCCAGGATGCCGGAGGCAATCGGTTTGGAAAACGCGCCGGCCATCGGTGTAACAATTTCAATTTCCACATTGTCGCGGGCATCTCTGGTGTCAAAAAACCAGTCGGCCATAAAAACGAACTCTATGGGAGCGACCGGGCATTTGTAGGGCAATTCGGCGATATTGAGTACCACACGGCCTTTGTCGAAGTATTTCATTTTTTCGCGCAGGGCCAGCGCACCGTCCAGGGTGTAGAAATCGAAGATATTTTTACGCCAGTCATTCATCATGCCGTCGATTTCTTCGGGCTCGATGCCGCAGCCGGTGGCGATCACAAGCCAATCATAGCTGTAGGCCCCTTTTTTGGTCTTGACCTCGCGTTTATCCGTGTCAATTGCGACCACCTCATCCAGAACAAAATCAACCCCCTCGGGGATGAACTCCCGCTTGGGTTTTTGGCAGTCTTCCGCGGTATAGATCCCGAACGGAATAAACAGCCATCCCGGCTGGTAGTGGTGGATTTCATCATTGTCGATGATGGTAATCTGCCACTGTTTGGGGCTTAACTTTCTGCGCAGTTGGCTGGCGACCATGGTTCCGCCAGCTCCTGATCCTAAAATGACAATTTTTTTCATAATATCCTCCTGTTAAGTTAGGGGCTTCGCCCCAATTGGAATGTTAGAATACGGAAACACTGGGAAATTGGGTTTTTTTATCAAAAGGGCCTGCTTTTTTGGCAGGGATCAGTGATTTCGGTTCTATGCTTCTTCAGGGTAATCTCCGTCCATCAAATCAGAGATGGTGGTGGCGTTCAACTTTTCATACAGGACCTCGGTGGCGTCCTGCCAGGCCAGGCGAACCTGACAATCGTCTGACATGGGACATTTTTCGGGAAAACTGACACATTCAACCAGGTCGGTCTGACCTTCAAATAACCGCACAATCTGCCCCAGGGAGATATTTTTAGGGTTTTCAGCAAGCAGATGCCCCCCCTTGGGGCCACGCACACTGGTTACG
>JASFGZ010000485.1:0-3892 GCA_050123495.1 Desulfobacterales bacterium | reverse complement strand
GCTCCGGCAAGCTGGCCTACCCGGAATTAGAAGCCATCCTGCCTGAGATTGCTGCGCTTAGCCGCCGGGCGATCGAAGTCGCCTTAAAATTTGATGTGCACGCCTGTACGGATGTGACCGGATTTGGAATTCTAGGCCATACACTGGAACTGGCCCAGGGCGGTGATGTCCAGATTGACCTTATTTACGATCATCTCCCCTTTTATCCGAATGCCCTGCGCATGTACCAGAAGGGGGAAACCACCGGCAGCAACAAGGGCAACCGAAAACTGGCAGAAGGATTTTGGGAGGTGGCCACCCACAAATCTGCTGAAGAACAGGCGCTGCTTTTTGATCCCCAGACCTCCGGCGGCCTTTTGCTGGCGGTACCCGATTCCCAGGCTGCTGATCTGATCGTTGCGTTAAAAAAAGAAGGTGTACAGGCATCAATTAAGGTGGGTGAAGTTGTTGCTTCGGATAAGCCTTTTATTCGCGTTGTTTAAACTTTTCCAATTGAATATTTAACCGCAAATGGGCTCAAGGGGCTAAACGGAACAACGCGACAACCTGTTCTAGTCGTATTCATAGATTTCGTATTTTGTCTCTTCCCCCAGCAACGCATCAATCTTGGACTGAATCTCCAGGCGCTCTTTGCTTTCAAGCCATTGCTGCCAGTAACCAGCCGATTGCCATTTGGAGACGATCAGGCTTTCTCCGGGCCGATCCACGCGCTTTAAAGTTTCACCGGCAATATATCCCGGCTGGCCCATGGTCAGTGCCCGTAATTGATTAATTAATACCAGCAGTTCTTCCCGTTTTTCGGGCGGTACCTTCCTTTTGATATGAATCTTAATCATTTCGATGTCTCCTTTGGTGCTAAAATACACGAATTCGAAATGCGCTTCAATAAAAAAAGCGTTTCAAGTGGTTAGCGGTTTTCAAATAAAATAAGACTTTATTATCATTGACTTTAACAGCTACCGATCATAATCTATAAACTTAATCGCTGAATCTTGCATGAGGAATTATTCATGGCCACCGGCGTAATCTTTGATATCAAAAAATATGCGATTCACGATGGACCGGGCATTCGAACGACTGTATTTTTTAAAGGATGTCCGCTGGCTTGCCGCTGGTGCCATAATCCCGAAGGGTTAACTATAAATACTGAAAGGATCTACCGCCAGGAGCGCTGTATCGGCTGTGGCGAATGTATTCAGGTCTGTCCACAAAAGGTGATCCGCCAAACAGCGGAAAGTGTTGTTGCAGATCCTGCAAAATGTGATCTGTGTCAAACCTGTGCGGATCATTGCCCGGCGGAAGCTGTCGAATTTATCGGACAAAAAGTGACCGTGGCCGAGGTGATCCGGCAGATTGAAAAAGATATTGCCTTTTATGATGAATCCGGCGGTGGGATTACGTTATCAGGCGGCGAGCCCCTGATGCAGCCCGAATTTCTTTTAGAACTCCTTGACACTTGCGGAGATCTGGATCTCCACCGAACCGTCGATACGACCGGTTATGCGGATGCCGAGCTCTTGTTGAATGTTGCCGAAAAAACGGATTTGTTTTTATATGACCTGAAGCTTATGGATGTTGCCAAGCACCGTGAGTTTACCGGCGTATCCAATGAACTCATTCTAAATAATTTGAAACTGCTGGTTCAAAATGGTGCCCGAATTCATATACGCATTCCGATCATTCCCGGAATAAACAATGATACCGAAAATATCGAGCGAACCGGCAACTTCGTTTATTCGCTTGGCGGGGTTGAACGCATCAGCATTCTTCCCTTTCACAATGCAGCTCGGGGCAAATACGGCCGGCTGGGGATGGAATGCCTTACGTCAAATATCGAAACTCCCACCGAGGCGCAGTTAACAACCATTGCCGAACAGCTTAAAAAATCCGGCCTGCAGGTCAAAATTGGAGGCTAAGCCAAAATGAACCCAAGAGTCACCCGGTTGCGCGACCAAAGTTTTAAAGCCGAGCCCTGTATCTCCGCAGAACGCGCTTTGCTGGTAACCGGATTCTACAAAGAAAATTACGGAAAATATTCAGTGCCGGTTCTGCGGGCATTGAATTTTAAAAATCTGTGCGCGCAAAAAACGATTTATATCGGTGATGATGAGCTCATCGTCGGTGAGCGGGGACCGTTTCCGAAGTCGGTGTCCACATTTCCGGAATTAACCTGTCATTCACTCGAAGATCTTAAAATCCTGGATTCCAGAAAAATGACCCGTTATGCGGTTTCCGATGAGACCCTGAAAATATACCAAGAGGTCGTGATTCCTTATTGGAGCAGCCGGACCATGCGGGAGCGCGTATTCAGCCAGGTGCCGGATCAATGGAAGCTGGCCTATGAGGCCGGGATCTTTACCGAATTTATGGAACAGCGCGCACCGGGGCATACGACCCTAGACGGAAGTATCTATCGCCGTGGCATGCTGGATTTTAAAGCGGAAATTGCCGACAGTCAGGCAGGTCTTGATTATTTAAATGATCCCGAGGCAGCCGATAAAGCCGATGCGCTAAAAGCCATGGATATCTGCTGTGATGCTGCTATCATTTTTGCACAGCGGCATGCGGATTTGGCCCGGGATATGGCTGCAAAAGAAAGCGATTCCCACCGGAGAAAAGAGCTTGAACGCATCGCCGCTATTTGTCGACGGGTACCGGCCCGGGCACCCCGGGATTTCTGGGAAGCCCTTCAGATGTACTGGTTTGTTCATCTGGGTACAATCACCGAGTTGAACGGCTGGGATGCGATGAATCCGGGTCATCTGGATCAGCATCTGTTTCCGTTTTATGAGAAGGATCTGGCCGCTAACACCCTTGATCGTGATACAGCCAAGGAATTGATCGAGTGTCTCTGGATTAAGTTTAATAACCATCCGGCACCTCCCAAAGTGGGCGTGACGGCCCTGGAGAGCGGCACTTATAATGATTTTACCAACATTAATATCGGCGGCATAAAACGGGATGGCTCCGATGGCGTCAATGCGGTCTCCTATATCATGCTCGAAGCGGTGGACGAGCTGCATTTGCTGCAACCCGGCAGCAATGTTCAAATCAGCCACAAGACCCCCAATCGGTTTTTGAAGGCGGCCTGCCGGATAATTCGCAAAGGCTATGGTTACCCTTCAGTTTTTAATGCCGATGAAGTTGTGATGGAGCAAATCCGAACCGGAAAAACCCTGGAAGATGCCCGCGAAGGCGGATGCAGTGGATGTATTGAAACCGGCGCCTTCGGCAAAGAAGCCTATATTTTAACCGGTTATTTAAATGTACCGAAAATTCTTGAACTCGCTTTAAATAATGGGTGTGACCCCCTGACGGGCAAAGTTGTCGGATTGAAAACCGCAGATCCAAAGACCTTTAAAGACTATGACGCGCTCTATGAGGCTTTTGTCAACCAGCTTAATTATATCGTGGATCTTAAAATAAAGGTGAACAATTATATTGAACGCATGTATGCCAGGCACGCGCCGGCCCCCTTTCTATCCGTGGTCATTGCAGACTGTATTGCCCGAGGAAAAGATTACTACAATGGGGGGCCGCGTTATAATACCAATTATATTCAGTGCTGCGGCATCGGTACGGTGACCGACAGTCTGTCGGCGATTAAGAAACATGTATTTGAAAATAAAGCGGTTGCGATGGATGATTTGCTGACAGCCCTGCAGCACAATTTTGAAAAACACGAAGCCCTGCGATTGCGGCTTTGGAATAAGACACCGTTTTACGGCAACGATGACAACGACGCCGACGCCATTATGCAGCAGGTGTATGCCGATCTGTTTGAGGTAATCGACGGCAAGCCCAATACCAAGGGGACCACCTATCATTTGAATATGCTGTCAACCACTTGCCATGTTTATTTTGGGAAAATGCTGGGGGCGTCTGCCAACGG
>JASFGZ010000484.1:0-3893 GCA_050123495.1 Desulfobacterales bacterium | reverse complement strand
TTTTCAGCCGCAGGCTGATTGGGTTTCGTCAATTTCGTCTGGAAATTGACGAAAAAAATAATCCTGAAAATCCTGTTAATCCTGTCTACTATTTAAAAATTAAAATGAAAATACATCTAATAGCGGCGGCGCGGCCCAACTTTATGAAAATCGCTCCTCTATATCATGCCTTAAAATCCGAGGGGTGGGTTGAGCCGGTTATCGTCCATACCGGCCAGCATTATGATTTGAATATGTCGGATGTGTTTTTTGAAGACCTCGGTATACCTGAACCCACTATTCACCTGGGGGTCGGAAGCGGCACCCATGCGGCGCAGACCGGAAAGGTCATGATGGCCTATGAGAAAATTTTACTTGAAAGCGAACCCGATCTGGTCGTTGTGGTCGGAGATGTAAATTCCACTGTCGCCTGCACATTGGCAGCTGCAAAAATCAACCAGTACAATGGACCACGGACCCCGGACCACGGACGTGACCGACGCCCTTACGTCGGTCATTTAGAAGCCGGCTTGCGGTCCTTTGATCGCACCATGCCGGAAGAGATCAACCGCCTGGTAACCGATGCTCTGGCCGATATTCTCTGGACACCCTCGACAGATGCAGATGAAAATCTGATAAGGGAAGGCATCTCTAAAGATAAAATCCAGCGTGTCGGCAACATTATGATCGACTCTCTGGAAATGCTTCGCGATAAAATCCAGGCACAGACCACCCTGAATGATTTCAGTTTAAAGCTTCAGGGGTATGGGCTGGTTACCCTGCACCGTCCTTCAAATGTCGACCACCCTGAAACACTGAAAAATCTTTGCAAAACGCTGATTGAAATATCTAAAAAAGCACCGCTTGTTTTCCCCATACACCCCCGTACGCGCAAAAATGCCGAGACCTTCGGTCTGTTTGCCGAATTAGAAAAAGCCGAGAATTTATTAATTCTTGAGCCTCTCAGTTACGTGCGCTTCATGAACCTGGTTTTCAATTGTCGCTTTGCGCTGACGGATTCCGGCGGTATTCAGGAAGAAACGACCTACCTCGGCATCCCCTGTGTAACGCTGCGGCCCAATACGGAAAGACCGATTACCGTAAACCAGGGTACCAATCGACTGAGTACCTTAGGTGATCTCGAAGAGATTGTTGACGGGATGCTTGCAGAAAAGACTCGGCCGAAATGCAATATCCCACTCTGGGACGGCAAAACCGCCGGCAGGGTTGTGAACTCAATAAAAGAATTTTTTAATTTTTAAGAAGCTCGAAAGCCCAAAGGCTATAAGCCTAAATAGTTTACAAATAATTTAAGATAAATAGTAAATAGGGACGATGGTGAAAGGTTAATGTTTTTCATGTACATTAGACCTGTTTGTAGGAGATATTAAACAGCAAGCAGCAAGGGACGATGGTGAAAGGTTGATATTTTATATGTGCAGCGGAACTCTTTTTGAAAGTGTTGTCCGGCTATTTAAAATTAAACAAACTCTTCGAAATTGCTTTTGCCAGGTCATCCGATCTTCCACGGGCGGCCAGTTTACTAACCGTAGAAGGAGATAATTTCAGTGTCCGCGCAACTTCTCTTCCGCTGATCATCAATTGGTCAATCGCCAGACAGCAAATAATTGATCGAATCCGTGCAATTGTTCTTTGCCTGGTTGAGCTTTTAATCAACTCCGGATCGATATCAAAATAATCGCAAACGACCGTCATAAGCTTGTTGAGATCTATTCCTTTTGCCAAAGCCAGAGTTTTTTGTTCATACTGCTCATTTGCCTGTTTTAAAGTGGACTCAACAAAATCACTGCTGCCTAAAATCCGTTCATCACCCATAATTCGCATGCCAGCATCGCGAATGGCTTTCAAGGCAGACCAACCGCCTGCCGTACGAATCAACCCTCCGCCCACTAAATCCGGCCTTCGGCCCATCAATAATCCTTTTGACACAAATGCCAAATATGATTTTCTGGCCGCACCGGCAGTTTTGCCAAACCGCCGCAATACATAATCCACATCCTGCCATTCGTGTTTGAATTTGCCCATTAAAACGCAATGCCCAGTATTAGGGTATTTGTTTAGCTCCTTTAATCCTTTTACTTTGCCAGCCCGAATCGGGTTCAGGTGAATGTAACGCACCAGCTCCAAAAAATAAGCTTCCTCCTCGCATAAAATAGATTTGTAGCGATTTTGAAACAATTGGCCGTGGCGGCGATGGCGCCGGTTAAACTGCTGGGCGTAGCCAGTCAGCAGCCGCCGCATAAGGGTGGCAAGGGGAACAAGTCCAGTTCTTAAAAGCAGGTGGGCATGGTTGTACATCAGTGCCCAAGCATAGCAGGGCGTTGAAGATTCATCTAAAATCTCTGCCAGCCGCTGCAAAAAGCTTTTGTAGTCTGCGGCAACTTTAAAAATCGCTCTGCGCTCAATTCCACGAATAATGATGTGCTGCAGCGCTCCGGGGGCATCGATGCGGGCTTTGCGTGGCATGTTTTTATATTGCATTTTCCAGAATATTTGTCAATCTTTCACCATCGTCCCTAAATATGAATAATAAAGAAACAGCCATTCGGCCTTTGAGCCTTGAGCTATATGCCCTACACCTTGCGCTAGAAATTAACCTGAAACAAATCAAACCAATATAACCAATTAAACATTATTCCTGCAGCATGCGGGTGAGTGCGGTGCTGAGGTCGGCGAGCTCGACGGGCTTGGTCAGAAAGGTTTTAATGGGAGAAGTTTTGATACGGCCGGCAAACTCATCCATACTTTCAATTCCGTAACCGGATAAGAAAGCGATTTTGGCATCCGGATTCAGGTCGAAAATTTTTTCGGCGCAGCTAAGTCCGTTCATCTCGGGCATTTTGATGTCCATCAGTACAACGTCAGGTTTCATGGCCGCATATTTATCCAGCGCCTCCTTTCCACTTGCCGCAACAGCCGATTGATATCCCAGGGCGTCGAGCAGTTTCTGCATGGCTTTCAAAATTTCTTCTTCATCATCAACTACCAGAACGATTTCTCCGTTGCCGTATGAAACCTCAACGGTCGGTTCGGGTGATGTCTCAATTTCAGTGGTGTTTTCCACCAGCGGAAAGGTCATGGTTATGACGGTACCCTTTTTGAGTTTAGACTTGATATGAATCAAACCTTCATGGCTTTTAACAATTCCATAGGTTGTTGAAAGTCCCAAACCGGTCCCCCTGCCGATGGGCTTGGTCGTAAAAAATGGATCAAAGCATTTTTCGATGGTTTCGCGGTTCATGCCCTGTCCGTTATCCGATACAATGAGTTCAGCGTGAGTACCGACCCGTTTGGCCTCGATGCAAAGCTGCCCGCCTGCAGGCATGGCATCGCGTGCGTTGGTACACAGGTTCATCAGGGCCTGGCTCAAACCGGCCAGATCACCCAGAATCGGCAGCGTCTCAGGCACATCAATCTGAATGCCGATTTTCTTATCAAATGATTTTTTTATCAGCTGGCAGGTTTCCTTGATCACTGCGACCAGATCCATTTTATGAAATTCTTTGGCCATCTGTTTGCGGGAAAATTGCAGGAGGCCGTCGACAAGCCCGGCTCCGCGTTTGACCGATTGACTGATACGTTCGGTGATCTCAGAAATATCGGTTTTGTCTTTATAGTTCATCTGGATCACCTGGTTGTTTACCAGCACCTCGGTGAGGGTGTTGCGGAAATTATGCGCCACACCGGCAGCAATTGTACCGATGGCCTCCATTTTCTGAACGTGCTGCAGCCGCATTTCCAGCTGTTTGCGATCGGTGACATCGGTAATTAAAAGAATGGTGGTCAGCGGTTCTTCCTTTACCGGGATGCAGGTGATGGTAACCAGACGGCCGTCAAGAACGACGGGATTGTTGGTGCCGATTTCGCTGGTTTTATGGCTGCCTGACTTTAAG
>JASFGZ010000483.1:0-3905 GCA_050123495.1 Desulfobacterales bacterium | reverse complement strand
CCCGGCAGGAATTTCGCGCGCTTCCAGCGCGCCGCCAAAAGTGCCGGTCAGTCAGCCTGCGGCTGCGGCGACAACATAATCCAGCGTAGTGGCATGCGGTTCGTGAATCCGGGGATCGACACCGTAATGCTCGGCAATCTCGGAATGAACACCAAACAGCACCGGTTCTGCTTCCTGGGGTAAATAAGCACGCCGCAATGGGCCTTTTACGCGTTCAATTTTTATTTTAGATGTGTATACTGCGGGTTCGCTCATGGTGTCTCCTTTTTGATTCTTTAACACGAAAGCACGAAAGGGTGCACACGCCGCGCAAGCGCTGGCGCTGCGGGAGCGCCTGGGCTGCGCGTTTTAATTTCGTGTTTTCATGATTGATTTTTTAAGGATTTGGCGAAAAATTCAAATTTCCTAATACTGACAAACCGAATACAGACAAGCCTCCCGCAAAGACGCTCAGTCGCCAGGTTTTATTGAGGTACAGATAAAATGAATTTTCTTTGCGACTTTGTGTGCGAAAAAAATGCTTATTAAATGCTAATCACCGCTGCCGTTGAGTCGCTGGGCAATGGTACGGGCTGCAAGGATGCCACTGGCGGATGCCTGGATCAATCCCCGTGTAATGCCGGCACCATCGCCAATGGCAAACAAATTTTTCACACCCGTTTCCAATTCCGAAGACAATTCAATCCGATTGGAATAAAATTTTACTTCGACGCCGTATAGAAGCGTATGTCGCGAATACACACCGGGGGCTAATTTTTCAAGCGCCTGAAGCATTTCAATAATACTTTGAAGGTGACGGAAGGGAAATACAAAGCTCAAATCGCCTGGGGTCGCCTCCGGAAGCGTCGGTCGCGTCAGGCAGCGATTCATGCGTTCCGGTGTGCTGCGTCGACCGGCCAGGAGATCTCCAAGCCTTTGAACGATGGGCCCTTTGCCCAGCAGATTCGCAAGCCTGGCAATGTAAAGACCATATCCGATGGGATCATCGAAAGGTTCTGTAAACCCGCTACTGACTAAAATGGCGAAGTTGGTATTTTCACTTTTTTTCCGGGCATAACTGTGCCCGTTGACCGTAATGACTTCCTTGGCCTTCTCGATAACCACCTCACCGTAAGGATTCATACAGAAGGTTCGCACCTTTTCATCAAATGTCTTGGAGTAGTAAATAAGCTTTGATTCATAAATGATGTCCGTAATTTCCTTTAAAACCGCAGCGGGCAACTCCACCCGAACGCCGATATCTACCGGACTGGCCTTTGTTTTAAGTCCCAGCGACTCTGCCTGCGTCTTCATCCAGCCGGCGCCGGATCGCCCCGGAGCTGCCACCACAAATTGACTGGTGATGGTTTCACCGCTTTCCAAGGTAACCCCCCGAATGCAGCCTTCTTCAACCAGAAGGCTTTGCACCGGACTGCTGGTGCGGGTTTCAACGCGATCCACCAGGGATTGCCGCAGTTGATCCAATACCACCTGACAGTTTTCGGTACCGATGTGACGGATCCGCGAAGGGATTAATTCCAGATCGGCCAGCCGGGCACGATCGGACAGATCTTCCAATTTGGGCGATGACTGGCCAAATACAACTTCCGGAGCGCCGTGTTTCACCCAGATTTCATCTGCCGTCTTAAGGATCTGATTGAGGGATTCAGGTTCCAGATACTCTCCCAGCAGTCCCCCCACTTCGGGAGATAATGTTAATTTCCCGTCACTATAGGCACCGGCTCCTCCCCAACCGCACAGCATATCATTTGAATTGCGACGCTTGCGCTCACTGAGGTCTTTGCCGAGTTCAAGCAAAAGAACAGGCCTGATCCCCTGATCGGCCAGGGTTAATGCCGAAAAAATTCCTGCAGGACCGGCTCCTACAATAATGGCCTCATAATCCATGAGTTCCTCCCAATTGTGGTAATTTAACGCCTCTAAAAATTGCCCGCAATCATATCGTTTTTAAGGACACCATCCTTTTGCCGCAACATGGAATGATGGCGTGTTGGACACGAAGTGAAGCTTTAGCGCCATAATGGAATACAAATAAACCCGATATCTCATCATTCCTGTATTCCCTTATTCCATGTTAAATACTCAACCAGCGTATCACATATTCGCTTATACGGAAAACCCCGGCGGTTTGTGATTTCCGCCAAAACGCTAAAGTGCCTGATACGCATCGATGAGCCGGTCTACCAGGTCTGAAAAATAATTGACCGCGCGCTGAATGGGATCCGGAGAACGCATGTCAACGCCGGCATCAACAAGTTCGTCCAGCGGAAACTTACTGCCGCCCAGCTTAAGAAAATTCAAATACGCATCCCTGGCCGGTTGGCCTTCGTTAAGGGCTTTATCGGCGAGGGCAATGGCCGCCGATATCCCCGTTGCATATTTATAAACATAAAAAGCAGAATAAAAATGCGGAATCCTCAGGCATTCCAGGCTCAGCTCCGGATCCAAAACCAACGTATCGCCAAAATAGGTTTCCAGCAGGTCTCGGTAAGAATCGGTGATGACATCAAGCGTCAGGGCGGCATTGGCTTCAACCGTGCTGTGGGTGATCTTTTCAAATTCGGCGAACATGGTCTGCCGGAAAAGCGTGGCCCGGATGTTGTCGATTTCCCGGTTAAGAATATAGACCGTTTTTGCCGGATCGCTTTTATAGTGCTCCAGAAGATATCGGCTCAGAAGATTCTCATTAAAGGTAGAAGCCACCTCGGCGACAAAAATGGTATAATCATGATCCACATACGGCTGGTGTTTGTTGGCGTAAAACGAGTGCATGGAGTGGCCGCCTTCATGCAGCAGCGTGTAGACGCTGTTGATATTCTGTCTCTCATAATTCAGCAGAATATAGGGTGATGAGTCATAACATCCCGAAGAGTATGCACCGCTTCGTTTCCCCCGGTTTTCATAACGATCCACCCAGCCACCCAGCAGGCCCTCTTTTAAAACCTCTATATACTTTTCACCCAGCGGACGCATGGCCTGGATGCACATTTCGACAGCCGCTTCGTAAGGAATATCAAAAGTGACATCGCTGATGATCGGCACATAGGTATCATAAAAGTGAAGGTCAGATAAAGCAAGCGCCTCTTTACGAAAATCCATATATTTAAAAAAAGGCGTCAGGTTGCTTTTAACGGTTTGGACCAGGTTGTCATAGACCGCTTCGGGAATATTGTCGCCAAATAAAGCAGCGGCTCTGCAATTATCGAAATTACGAACCCTGGAATAGAAAAGGTCCTTTTTCAACGAATGGGTCAGGGTAGCTGCCAGCGTGTGTTTATGATCTTCATAGGCCTGATAGTATTGGAAAAAAGCCTTTTTGCGGACATCTCTGCTCGGGTTGATTAAAAAGGTGCTGAAATTTCCATGGCTTAACTCGATTTCTGTTCCCTTTTCATCTTCAAGGCTGCCGAAATTTAAATCAACATTGTCCAATTGTCCAAAAACCAGGGTGGGCGCATTGGCCATTTCCCGGCTCATGGCCAGCACGTGCTCGACCGTTTCGCTGCGGGTGTGCGGTTTATATCGCAAAATTTTCTCAAGATAAAATTTATATTCCGCAATCGAATTATGGGACAGAAAGGAATTCATTTGATCGTCCCCAATGTTCTGGATCTCGGGAGTCATAAAGCTGGAGGCCTCCGAAGCCCGGGTATGTATATTGACGGCGCGTTGATGAAGCCCCTGGTAAAATTGGTTTGATTTGTCCTCATCGCTTTTTAAATGGGCATAAGTATAAATTCTTTCAATTTGGCGTGTCAGTGACAGATGAAAATCAATCGCTTGCTTGAAAATCTCAACAGATTCTTTCAAACGGCCTTTATAATCGGTGTAAGAGGCGATCAGGCTTTCAGTCTCGGCAAACAATTTGTCCCAGTCTTCATCTGAGTTAAATAAAGACGTTAGAT
>JASFGZ010000482.1:0-3908 GCA_050123495.1 Desulfobacterales bacterium | reverse complement strand
AAAAAGCCCAGGACGGTTGGATTTTCAAGAGCCTGGGAGAATCGTTGGCGCAAGCCTGTCGCAATCTGGTTTGGCTCGGATGAGGCCACGGCGTCCAATATTATACCTCCAACGTCAGCAAATTTATTTTTTCAGTCAAGTGAGGTTTAATAGATATTTAAAGGGTAAAGGGTGACCTTCCGTTCTCACATGGTCGGTCACCCCCGGCGATTGCACTTAAAAATTAGCCTGAATTACTTTTTATATGCCCTGGCAATGGCCTTTTCCGCTCGTTCCATGGCTTTATTCGCGGACATTCCCCTGGCGCAGTAGTTGGCAAACATATCAACCACCACGTATTCGGCCATAGCAGCCGCCGATCCGGGACCGATGGGTCCCGGATATCCGTTGTACAGCATGTTTTTGACACAGTCGCGGTAAGCGGTGTGCTTGGGATCACTGGTCCACACGGGCAGTTTGCGATACGCCTTGAGGCCCGGTGTTACGTATCCACTCATGGCATCCATCCAGGGTTCAGCCTGTTCCTGCTCCAGCATGAACATCAGGAAGTGTTTGGCAGCGTTGGGCACCGGGCTGTGCTTGAAGATAAAAGCCTGGTTGAACAGGTGCAGTTGAGTGGGTTTGCCCGCCGGCCCGATGGGCAGCTCGGCATGGTAGGTGTCTTTGGAGATTTCCGCCCATTCGGGTTTGGTCCTGGAAGCATAGTAGATGCTGATTCCGTTGTTGGTGACCGAGATTTGCTCCGCCAGGTAGGCCTTGTTGTTGTGGGGATCCAGCCAGGATGCGCAGCCCGGAATCATGGCGCTGTATAATTCTTTCATGCCCTCCAGGGCATTTTTCGTTTCGGGGCTGTTGATGGCCGGGTTACCGCCTTTATCGACGGTGGAGGCCCCGTATGACCACAGCCAGGTGTAAGCAAAGTTGTTGCCGTCCCCGACGGAATGCCCCAGCGCAAAACCAACAGGATGGCCATTGCTTTTCAGTTTCTTGCAGCATTGGATAAAATCTCCGTTCTCTGTGGGAAACGTGCTGTAGCCGGCCTCATTGACCCAGGATTTGCGATAGACGATTTGTTGACCCGGTGCACCCATGGGTATGGCGATCCAGCGTCCATTCCTCGTTGAGTAGGGTTTACACACATCTTCCCAGCCGCCGTATTTTTGCCCGAGGTACTCGGCTACATCCGAAACATCTACAAGCTTGTCCGGATAAAGGTGCGGGTCGTCGTGCCAGCCGGAGACGAGATCCGGACCAGCGCCAACAGCAGCCGACATGGCCGCCTTGGGCCGGACATCTTCCCAGGACAACCACTCGTTAATCACCTTGCAGCCGGTAACCTTCTCCCACTTGCGGCAATTGGCCTCCCAGAGATCCTTGTCGCCCTTCACAAAGACGCTCCACCTGAGGACGTTTAAGGTTTCCCCCTTTTCTACGGCAAGGTTCGGTGGGGTTGCAGCGAAGGCTTTGCTGACCAGGGGACTCAACGGGCTGCTGAGCACCGCGGCTCCCGCCAGGCCAGCGCCCGTCGTTTTGATAAAGTCCCTGCGTGTCATGTTGTTATCTTGCTTTTTCATGACCACTATCCTCCTTTCAAAAATGATGGTTAAGCTCCCGTGAATCTTTTCCAATCGACGTGTTTTTTGTATCCTAAATTCGAGATCTGGCTATTTTTAGCGTTTGCTGTCAAAAGATCGAAAAGATTGAATTAATAACCTTTTTGGGCTTTTAATGCTCACCCCCTTTCATTGTGTGACTAAAAAAAAGTCTTGGAAATGTGGTGCAGTGCGCGGATTTGATGGGGACATTCGCAAGCTTCGATTTACTTTTGAGAAAGGTGAATCGCCTCAGATTTCCATTTGCTCTTTCCCGCTTTCACCAGTAAATAAAGATTTAAAGCCTTAAAATTTCGTTATGTCAATAGAAAATTTGTTTCGTAACCCGCATGGCGTTTTGTCCAATCGATGCTTAAAAGCATCACTACCACAGCGTATCCGTTTGGTCCGATTTTAATGACATTGACAGTATAAATGAGTACTGATACTGGATACTAGAAGCTATCTCAAAAATGCGTCTAAGGGCCCATGGCGGCGTTGCGAATCGGCTCAAAATGCTCACATACTGCCGTGTATGCTCCGCTTTTGAACCGCTCCGCGCCTTGCCCTGAACCCTGATCCACATCTTTGATATAGCTTTTAGTTTCGTTTCCCACAAAAATGTTACTGAAATACAACACTGTTAAATGAAAGGGGATAATCGATGAACTGGCGCAGCCGAAAAATTCTTGAGCGACCGGAATGGTCGATCAATCGCGCTTTATACAAAGGAATGGGATACAGTGATTACGATCTGGATCGACCCCTGATCGGGATCGCCAATTCCTGGAATCGGGTCGTTCCGGGGCATTACAATTTGAATCAGGTTTCAGAGTATGTTCAACAGGGGATTCGTCAGGCCGGCGGTACACCGGTCGAATTTGGTGTCATTGCTGCCTGTGACGGGATTGCCCAGGGACACGACGGTATGCATTACATCCTGCCGACCCGTGACCTGATTGCCAACGATATCGAAATGATGGTTCAAGCCCATCGGCTCGATGCGATCGTTCTGCTGGGGTCGTGTGACAAAATTGTGCCGGCCATGCTGATGGCGGCGGCCAGGCTGGATCTGCCCGCCATTATGGTGGTGGGTGGGCCGATGGAAGGCGGCTGCCGTTTTGATGGTCGATCCTCGGATATCACCTCGCTGACCGAAGCCCTTGGCATGCTGAAAGCCGGTAAGATCGAGGAATCAGAATTCATGGAGTTGGAAAACCGTTCAGCACCCACTTGCGGGTCATGCTCTTTTCTGGGTACAGCCAATACCATGTGCTGTGTGGCCGAAGCCATGGGTCTCAGTCTTCCGGGCAGCGCCACGATTCCGGCCTCTTATGCCGAGCGCTGGCGTGTGGCCCAGGAATCCGGGCGCCAGATCGTTGCGCTCTTTAATCGCGGGATTACGGCGCGCCAGATCTTAAACCAGAAGGGAATTGAAAATGGCATTCGCGTCAGCACGGCAATCGGCGGTTCAACCAACGCCGCCCTGCATATTCCCGCGATCGGTTATGAAGCGGATTATGAAATCAGCATGGATCTGTTTGAAGAATTGTGCCGCAGTACCCCCCACATCGCCAAAATGAACCCGGCGGCTGCACCCAATGTTCCCGATTTTCACCATGCCGGAGGGGTGCCGGCAGTCATGAAGACACTTTTACAGCTTTTGCACCCGGATGCCCTGACGGTTACCGGAAAAACAGTGGCTGAAAATGTTGCTGAAGCCAGGATTCTCGATAGCCAGATTATTAAAACCATCCATGATCCGTGGAGCAAGGAAGGGGGCTTGGCCATTTTGCGTGGCAATTTAGCCCCGAATACGGCAATCACCAAACCGGCGGCTATTCATGCGGATATGCAGACATTCAGCGGACCGGCCCGCTGCTTTGATTCCGAAGAAGAAGCCGACAAAGCAATTCTGGAAGGTCAGGTAGAGGAAGGTGAAGTGATTGTGATTCGATATGAAGGCCCCAAAGGCGGACCCGGAATGCGGGAGATGTACAAGGCCATGAAACTTTTGTACGGTAGAGGGCTCGCTCTGAAAACAGCGCTGGTGACCGATGGGCGATTTTCCGGCACCAACAACGGGTGCTTTGTCGGGCACATTTCACCCGAAGCTGCGGAGGGAGGACCGATCGCCATTGTCGCAAACGGTGACAAGGTCAGCATTGATATTCCCGGCCGTAAGCTTCAACTGCACCTTTCTGATCAAGAAATTCAAGACCGCTTGGCAAAGTGGCAACGACCTGCACCGAAATTTAAGAAAGGCTATTTGGCATTATATTCGCGCCTGGCGGAATCGGCGGATAAGGGCGCGAT
>JASFGZ010000481.1:0-3922 GCA_050123495.1 Desulfobacterales bacterium | reverse complement strand
CTTCACATCCTCGATCAAATGATCAAAGAGCGATTTTTGTTTGATTCCCAGTTGCGTGGCTACAATACTGAGCACGTCAATAGCCCTGGCTGATAACTTAAAGGTTGCGCGAACCGATTGCCGGCCCCTCAGGTCCGCCGGTGACGTCAATGGTAAAGTAATTTCTTGAAACGGTGAGTTTTTAATCTTTTTTGCCATTTTGCCCTGCCCTTTCGGTTTTTAGCGGCTTATTGCAAGATTCATTACTTTATTCCATATATTATTATTAATAATATTGCAATCTATTTTAATCAAGTAATCTGATTTACATATTTTGGCCAAAAAGCAAAATGAATAAAGTTTCCGATGTCCGAAAAGAAAAAAAGCATATTAAATCTATGAGCAATGAAAGAAAAAATGAATGTGGGGCTGTGGCTGATCTTATAAAAGTTAGCAGGGCGGGTTTGGGTTGAGACGGGGTTATTGAAAGCGGTTGTAGGTGGCTTGATATTGCGTTTGATCAATATAGGCGTATCGTCTCAGGGCATCTAAAATCCACTTGGCTTTCCATTTCAGCCAATCATCATTTTCAGTGGGATTGATTTTTAACGGTTGCGGGATGACGGCCACCAACCGGACCATTTCCTCCAGATTCAGTTGGCGAACACTTTTGTGAAAATAATACTGAGAGGCTGCTTCTACCCCAAATATCCCCGGTCCCCATTCGATCACATTGAGGTAAATGGCAAAAATACGATCTTTGCTTAAATTCTTTTCCAGGCGCATGGTGATTAAATATTCTTTAATTTTACGGACTAGGCTTTTTTCAGTGGACAGGTAAAGATTCTTTGCCAGTTGCTGGGTAATGGTGCTGGCACCACGGGCATATGCTCCCTTTTTCCAATTTTTTTTAATGGCCTCTTTTAATTCTGCAAAGTCGATACCGCGGTGCTGATAAAAGCTGGCGTCTTCCGTAACCCGGACCGTATCGCGCAGTAATTTCGGTATGGCCTCAAAATCAATCCACTGCTTTCGGATCAGGAATTTTTCATCGGTCTTCTTCGCCTCCCTGTAGCGCTGCACCATTAATGCCGTGGTTCGGGGATTTTTATCTTTTAACCCGCTGACATCCGGCAAGCCCAGATAAAAATAAAAGATCGCGACGACCAGGAACGACAGTATAACGATACCGATTATTTTAAAGGCAGATTTCATGAGGCACTTATTAAACTTTGCGATTAATATTTTACCCTTACAAGCCATTTAATAACCGGATTTTAAACTGAAAGAAAGTTTTTTTTTATAGGACCTCAGTTGAGCGATTGTCGCGGTTGCCGCTCGTAAGATCCCGTCGCAGCGGGGAGCTACAAGGAAGATGTCGTTCCGCTATAGTTAACTATGCGGGACGGCATCTGACGCGGTAGACGCGGTAAGATCGGCAATCCCAACGGGTTGGGTCTTAGCTATTAGCGACGCCCCAAGGGTTTCAAATTGTAAAAATATAAATCGATAGAATTCATTGAAAATAAATCAAATTATCCCTTTTCAAAATTTGAAACGCTCAATTTGGATGAGAAAAAGGCGGTATCCGCATTGGGAATACCGCCTTTTATCGATGTTTTTGCCGATATGCTTTTATCCGTTAACTTCCTCATACTCAGCGTCAACCACTTCTTCATCGGTATGGGAAGATGAACCGGTCGATGGGTTAGGTGCGCTTCCGGAATGGGCGTCATAGGATTGTCCTCCGGGCGAGGCCTGCTGATAAGCTGAGGCCGCCAGGCTATGGGAGGCGCGGGTCAATGTTTCCGTCAGACGTTTGATTTCCGCGCTGTTTTCACCTTCGATTTCACGCTTGAGATTGGCAATTGTTTGCTCCACATCAGCCTTTAAACCGCTATCCACCTGATTGCCCAATTCGTTGAGGGTTTTTTCGGTGGCATATATTAGCGCATCAGCTGAATTTCGGGCATCTACCAACCCTTTTTTGATCCTGTCTTCTTCCGCATGAAGCTCGGCATCCTTAACCAGCCGATCAATTTCATCCTTAGATAAGCCGGAAGAATGGGTAATGCGAATCGATTGCTGTTTGCCGGTTGACGAATCCTTGGCGGATACCTCCACAATCCCGTTGGCATCAATGTCAAAGGTCACTTCAATTTGCGGGACCCCGCGAGGTGCCGGGGCAATACCCATCAACTCAAAGCGTCCCAGGGTTTTGTTATCCCGGGCCATTTCGCGCTCTCCTTGAAGCACGTGAACCGATACGGCCGGCTGGTTATCTTCGGCAGTTGAAAAAATTTGACTCTTTTTTGCCGGGATGGTGGTATTTTTATCAATTAACCTGGTCATCACACCGCCCAGGGTCTCAATACCCAGAGACAAGGGTGTGACATCAAGCAGCAATACATCTTCAACGTCCCCTTTTAAAACAGCGCCCTGGATGGCAGCACCCATGGCAACGACCTCATCCGGGTTCACGCTTTTGTTGGGTTCTTTACCAAAAATGCGCTTAACGCATTCCTGTACAGCCGGCATGCGCGTCATACCGCCGACCAGGATCACTTCCTTGATGTCTGAGGCAGAAAAACCGGCATCTTTGAGCGCCATCCGGCACGGCTGCTCGAGTTTATCCAGGAGCTCCGCGACCAGGCCCTCCAACTTGGCCCGGGTGATCTTTAAATTGAGATGCTTGGGGCCGCTGGCGTCGGCAGTGATAAACGGCAGATTAATGTCGGTTTGCACAGATGTGGACAATTCAATCTTGGCTTTTTCAGCGGCTTCTTTTAACCGCTGCAAGGCCATTTTGTCGTTTCTAAGATCAATTCCCTGATCCTTTTTAAATTCATCGGCCAGGTAATCGATTAATTTAAGATCGAAATCTTCACCGCCTAAATGGGTGTTCCCATTGGTGGCCTTGACCTCAAAAACACCATCGCCAATTTCAAGAATCGACACGTCGAATGTGCCGCCGCCCAGGTCAAATACCACGATCTTTTCATCGGTTTTCTTATCCAGGCCATAGGCCAGCGATGCCGCGGTGGGTTCATTGATAATACGCAGTACATTCAATCCTGCAATTTTCCCGGCATCTTTGGTGGCCTGCCGTTGGCTGTCGCTAAAGTAGGCCGGAACCGTAATAACGGCATCGGTAACCTTTTCACCCAGATACGCCTCGGCCGCTCTTTTAAGGTTGGCCAGAATAAAAGATGAAATTTCCGCCGGGCTGTATGGTTTTCCATGCAAGTTAATTTGCACGGCCCCGTTGGATGCCTTTTCGATTTTATAAGGCAGAACCTTGATGTCATTTTGCACTTCCGCAGAATCATACTGACGGCCGATCAACCGTTTGACAGCAAAGACCGTATTTTCAGGATTGGTGACCGCCTGTCTTTTGGCAATCTGGCCGACCAGGCGCTCAGCGTTCTCTGAAATGGCCACTATCGAAGGTGTCGTGCGACCCCCTTCAGGATTGGTAATAATTTTTGCGTCGCCACCGTCCATGATCGCGACACAAGAGTTGGTTGTTCCAAGGTCAATTCCGATAATTTTACTCATAATAAATTCCTCCTAACGTTTGTGGTTTTTAATTTAAATGATGCTTTCAATCGTTTTTAATCACCGCAAGCCTCTCTGAGGTATTCGGTCGTTGGACGTTAAACATCGAATCGCTCAATCACCTGCCCCTTGACCACAAAGGCCTCGATATGGGTTCGGGCATCCGTTAATCCGTCAATGGCACGCTTAAACTCTGCGCTTACCGGATCATCTTTCCCGAGATCCGTCTCGAATTCTTCAAGCAGCTTTGCCCCCTGGACCCAAAACCGATTGATATTATTTAAGATTTTTTTACGTTTATCATGTTTTTCCTGTTCCCGATATATGATCGGCAACAGCCGTTGAATTGACGATTCAACCAGTACATCCCGGGAAGTGTTAAATT
>JASFGZ010000480.1:0-3928 GCA_050123495.1 Desulfobacterales bacterium | reverse complement strand
GATCCCGAAAGCAAAGAAACTCTTAAAACTGGAAGTCGATATGGGACATAAACGAACTCTGGTAGCCGGAATTGCGGAAAAGTACACGGCTGAAGAATTGATCGGTAAACAGGTGATCATTGTTGCCAATCTAAAGCCCGCCAAACTCATGGGAGTGGTATCCAATGGGATGCTGGTTGCCGCGGTTGACGATACAGGTCCCACTCTGGCAACTCTGGAAAAAACAGTGTCGCCCGGAACACCGCTTAAGTGATTTTTAAAATACATTTTCCAAAATTGCCTTTCACAAAATGATTTCGGCAGTTGAGATCACACATCATTTCATTGGAGTAATGGCGTAGTGGAGTGTTGGAGTGTTGATAAAATTCAGAAAGAACACCACTGCAAATTCCAACACTCCATCACGCCAACGCTCCAGTACTCCAATTCCAGTCCTTCAGAGAACACTTGACCCCCGGAAAGCGATAGGCGATAATAATGTTTTGTAACGCGTATGGGTTCGTTATCAACTGCAAAAAAATAGAAAAAAATTCGAAATGAAATCATCATGTAGCACAGCGATACAGCCGTTTTGGAGACGTATTCGTCATTTTTGCCGCAACCGGATTGTTCCGGTCCGACGACTTTTAGAGGCCAACGTTTATTTCGGAAAATATATGAACCGGATTCCCAATGGATCCATTGTTTTTTTGCCTTGTCGGCAAACCGTGCTTTGTTGCGGCATCGCCGGAATTGTTGCCTTTAAAAAGATACCGAAGGAGCGCCATAATTTTAATTTTGAGTCGCTTGAAGAAATGGCCCGGCAGATCGGGGCCTCCGGGTATCAGTCCTGTCAGCAAACCGACAGGTGGAATGACTGTTATCTGGGCGGCAGCAAAAAAATCGTTGCGTTTTGGCGCCGGGTTCAGGCCCTAAAAACAGATACCCGGTTCTTTTCAGTTTTTGCAGATGAAAAGGCACAAAACCAGCTTCAACGGTTGGCACGTCACCTGGAAAAAATCATTCAAACTGAAACCGACCTGCTGGCCGAGCAAATGGGACGCCTTTCAGGAGAACGCGTGGATCTGATATCCTTTCGCATAGAAAAACTCAAGGATATCGCCTGGAGCCTGGAAAGCGATATTCTTTCCAATACAAAAAGAATACGAAATTTTTTGGTCCACAGTCCTGAACCGCCATCTCTGACAAGCGTCACCCGGTTCAAGAAAATAAATGCCGTACTGAATAGCATTGACCGACTGGAAGTCAGAGGCAGAGATTCGGCGGGTATTTCCATCATGTTTATTTTCGATCCACCCGTATTTCAAAAATTTGAAGCAGCCCTCACACAGGCCGGTATATCAGATCAATTTAAGGATCGCTGTGAACCGGACCCGCTGATCAACGGGGGAATCAACTGCCAGCCGTCGACAAAACCGGACGGGGAAAAGCAGGTGGCCGTTGCGATAACCTATAAAATCGCACTGGAAATCGGAAGCCTTGGAGACAACGTTCAATACCTGCGCCAGCAAATCGCCAATGATCCGGTATTTCAGGTTCTGGCGACAATTCCCGCTTCATTTGACACGGTTGCGGCGCATACCCGCTGGGCATCGGTGGGTGCCATCACCGAGGCAAACTGCCATCCCGTCGACAATCAGGCCACCGGTGGTAAGATCCCAAAATGCGGTATTATTCATACCTGTCTGAACGGCGATATCGATAATTATCAGGAGCTTAAAGCTCAATTCGAAGGCAATGGCGACCGGATCCACAGCGACATTACCACAGACACGAAGATGATTCCCCTTAAGATCCAACAGTATTTCCAACAGGGCCATGCGATTGAGGAGGCCTTTCGGCTGGCGGTCAACGATTTTGAAGGATCCCATGCCATATCCATGCATACGGATCTGGCTCCCGGTAAGCTATTTCTGGCGCAAAAAGGCAGCGGGCAGGCCATTTTTGTTGGAATCGCAGACGAGTACTATATTCCAAGCTCAGAAGTCTACGGTTTTGTCGAAGAAACCCCCTATTACCTCAAACTGGATGGCGAAAAAACCGTCGAAGGTAAACACGGTCGGACTCAGGGGCAAATTTTTATTTTGGACCAGATGAGCACCGGGGGGTTGGATGGTATCAAAGCCCTGTATTATGACGGCACAGCGTTAGATCTTAACGAAAACGACATTAAATTTACAGAAATTACGTCACGGGATATCGATCGCCAGAATTTCCCGCATTACTTTTTAAAAGAAATCTCAGAATCTCCGGATTCGGTTGAAAAAACGCTGCAGAACCGCTGGAAGATCAAAGCGGAGAAGCAATCCGGGTATACGATTGTGCTGGATGAAACCATCCTTCCTCAATCCTTGAAAAAGGCGCTGATAGCCGATCAAATTAAGCGCATCTTTTTTATCGGACAGGGTACTGCCGGTGTGGCCGCATTAGCCTGTGCCAATACCCTCAATTATTACCTGGATAACCCCGCCGTTCAGATCAGTGCCCTCAAAGCCTCAGAGTTCAGCGGTTTTCAATTAAACGAAAATGATGCCGATAATGCCATGGCCGACACCCTGGTTGTTGCCATCAGTCAATCCGGCACCACCACTGACACCAACCGCACGGTTGACATGGTCAAAGAACGGGGCGCTTACACTTTGGCCATTGTCAACCGCCGGGATTCGGATATCACGTTTAAGGTTGACGGGGTGATGTATACCAGCAGTGGTCGCGATATCGAAATGTCGGTGGCTTCCACCAAAGCCTTTTATTCCCAGATCGTTGCCGGTGCCATTTTGGGTCTTTACATTGCCAGATTAAAAGGCCGCCGGGATGACGCATTTGTGGACGCGGAAACCCGGCGTCTGCTGGCGCTTCCGTCGCACATGCGCAAAGTGCTCACCATGGGAGAGGCCATTAAACAATCCGCCCAGAGGCTGGCGGTAACCAAAACCTATTGGGCGGCGGTTGGCAGCGGACCCAACAAGGCGGCAGCAGATGAAATTCGTATCAAGCTCAGCGAGCTTTGTTATAAAACGATCTCCTCAGATTATGTAGAGGACAAAAAACACATTGATCTGTCATCAGAGCCGCTGATCATCGTGTGCGCCGCAGGCTCAAGAACCACGGTCATCAGCGATATCATAAAAGATACGGCCATTTTCAAAGCCCACAAGGCAACCCCGGTCGTCATCACAAACGAAGGCGAAGACCGTTTTTCTCCTTATGCGGCTGATGTTTTTCAGGTCCCGCCGGTTCAAGAGCATCTGGCCCCCATCTTAAATACGCTGGTGGGCCATATCTGGGGATATTATGCCGCCCTGGCCATTCATAACGGCTCGCGGTTTTTATACCGATTTCACGAAGATCTGCAAAACACCATCCACAGGTATGCCAAAGACGGATTGGATATTTACGAAATTATTCTTGAAAAACCATTTCGAGAAAAGGTGGCCCATTTTGATAAAGAATTTCGAAGAATAAAAGCGGATAAACAGTTCCCGTCTGCAATCGGCTTTGACGCGACTTCGGATTTAACCCTTTTGCTCAAATATTTATCCGGAAGATTGCCGGTTTCGGACTTTGAGCTTGATTTTAACCAGAAGGGCACCGCCACCAATATGCTCAATGAGATGTTTAGATGCCTTGGGGGTGCCATTAACTATCTGGCACGCCCGGTGGATGCAATTAAACACCAGGCGAAAACCGTCACGGTTGGCACCAGCCGGATCAGTGAGCGCATCGAAGGAATTTTATTTGATGCTTTGACAGTCGAAAATTTCAACGTTTCTCAATTAACCGCCAACAATATTATGGTATTGAAAAATTTGCAGGATATTGTCCACGAGATTACCGGCGCCACCCTCTATCGCATAGAGGGATTGGATCTTTTGGGAGAACCGGTTGATGAAACCACAATAAGCGTCGTCGCTAAGAGAGGCGCCGT
>JASFGZ010000479.1:0-3932 GCA_050123495.1 Desulfobacterales bacterium | reverse complement strand
CCCGAATGATAAACTGCCTGGGCCTGGACCTGTGTGGGTTCGGCTCCCAGCAGCCAGCGCGCCACACTGACGCTGTAACATCCGACATCCAGTAACGCCCCCCCGCCCATTTCCGGTTTCAAGCGTACATTATCGGTATTGGTCCAGTCTTTTTCACGCATCCGAAAACAAAATGCCGACCGAACAAGACAGGGCGTTCCGATGCGCCCTTCAGCAACCATCTGTTTTATGCGCCGGCTCCGGGGATGAAAGCGGTACATTAAGGCTTCCATTAGCAATAGACCGGTATCTCTTGCTGCAGAAACCATTTCCCGGGCCTCTTTTGCATTGCAGGCCAGCGGCTTTTCGCACAACACGTGTTTGCCGGCGTTTAGCGCATTTAACGCCCAGAGGCGGTGAAGATGGTTGGGAAGCGGAATGTAAACGGCATCTATTTCCGGATCCATCAGCAAGGCATCATAGCTGTCGTAAATATGCGCAATACTGTTTTCGCTGGCCACTTTCCCGGCATGCTCCGTAGAACGGGTGGCCAGGGCATGCAGCGTCCCGTTGACCGATTTGCTGATAGCGGGCATGACGCATCGCCGCGCTATCGTGGCATTGCCCAACACACCCCATTTGACCGCTTTAGTCATTCACCACCTCCATAGTGCCGCCATTGGCGGCGGATTTGGCGGCAGCTTCTAAAATGGCGACCACGCGAACGGAGTGCTCGAGGGGTGCCGCAAGGGGTTCACCGGTTAACAGATGATCGGCAATATTTTGATGAAAAAGATAATGCTGCCGTTGGGGTATGGCAAGGTTTTGGGTGACGATCTGACCGGAATGGTGACGGCAGTGCAGGGTTAAATCTGCCGGCATTTCTGTAGCCGGAATAGCGTGTTGCTCGAAATAAAGGTCCGGATCAAGCTCGTATTCGACCACATCCCGCCAGCGGCCGATAATGGCCCCCTCGGTTCCCAGCAAATACCACTTGGGTTTGCGCACCGCTGCGATGTCGGAATGGATGAACTCGGCCTCCTGCCCGCCGGCAAAACGGATCTGAATGCGCTCCTGATCCGCATTGGTGACATCATGCCAGACGCGCTTTTGGGAGGTGCTGATCACAGTTTTAACACGCTCCCGAACCAGGCTCACGATCCAGTCAAGGTAATGACCGCCCCAGTCGTAAGCCAGGCCTCCTGAAATTTCCGCGTGTGAATGCCAGTATCCACAGGGATGGTTAAAACCGCCGACAAAGGTTTCAAGATAAAAAAGATCTCCTATCAATCCATCCAGCAGGGCCTGTTTAATGGCCAGATAGTCGACATCCCAGCGCCGGTTTTGGTGACAGCTTAAATGCACCCTTTTTTTATCCGCCATCTCCACCATCGCTGCGGTTTCTTTGAGATTTATCGCCAGCGGTTTTTCACAAACCACATGTTTGCCGGCCTCCATCATCTGGACGGCCAGATTGGCATGGGAATCCGGCGCCGTTGCGATGATGACAACATCGACGCTTGGATCGCTCGCGAGATCCTCTGCCGCTTCATATGTTTTTAATTCAGGAAAATCGCGCAGCGCCTGTTTCAAACGCTCGGGATTTAGGTCGCAGGCTGCTCGCAGCCCTAAACCGGGTGTGGCATCAACACCCAGGCCGTGCACCTTGCCGACCGACGGTGCATAACCCAGCAAACCGACGCCTAAATTCTGAATACGGTCATCCTGCCCGGCCAGGTAACGCAAGAGGCGATAAAGAATTTGTTGCAGGACAGGATCATCATAGGCCTGCAGTGTGGTGGCGGCAATCTTACCATCCCCGGCTGAACGGCTGATTAATACCGGGCTGTGGCTGTAATGCCAGTCGGCATATAAAATAATTTCAGTATTATCCGCGGTTTTTTCAAAGCTATGATAAAAGCCATTTAAATAAATGGCATCGGGCAGACGTTGGGCAATGGCATGGTTGGAATCATGAAACAAAATTCGCAATTCCGCTGCCGGCCCGACCGGCCGGGTTTGCGCTCCAAAAATTTCCGGCAGGGGTTCCTCGGCTAAGTGCACCAGACCCAGCCAGCCGCCCCCGGCGAGGACAAATCGGTTAAGGTGATCGCACCCTTCGCTTAAGTTGGTTGTGTTGGCCGTAATAACGACGTCATAAGGGCTCAGGTCCCCCGGAATTTCGGGATTGACGGTTAGTTTGACATGGGAGATGAATTGTAAGTATGAAAAAAATGGATGCAGCCAAGAATTGTCTTCTTCGCTAACAGCAAGAATCGATAGTGAAGGATGGGTGAACATAATCTCTAAGTCTCTAAATTACGCGATTTTGGGAATCAGCTTTCAGTCCTCTGGGCTCTGGCTGCTGGTTGCATGTTACTGTCATCTGTCATCTGTCATCTGACCTCTGTCCTCTGAACCTTCCTACGACCTCAGCCGCCAGCGAGAGCCATCTTCGGTATCTTCAATGATGATGTTTGCTCTTTGCAGGCTGTCTCGAATGGCATCGGCCGCATCAAATCGTTTTTGTTTTCTAAATTGTTCTCTCACATCCAGCAATTGCTGCACAACCGGCGCCAGACAATCGGTTTCGCTGCGCGGTGCAGCCCCCAGGCGGGTTCCAAGTATGGCAATCAGTTCCCGTAAAGTGTCTCGCGCCTGGATGATAAATTCCTCATTTTCTAAATCCTGTTGTGCCTGCGATATTATCCGATCGAGTTCAAGCAGAGCATTGGTGGTTCTCTTGGCCTCGTGGGCCTCGAGCCCTTCATAAAAATCCGTTTCAAGTTCATGGATCTGGTTCCAGAAAGCACCGCTCTCAGTCACAGTGTCCGTTTCTGACGCTTTCGGCACAGGGGATGTTTGTTTCCATTCCTTGCCGCCATCTCCGCCGCGAAGCACCTCAAGGGGAAAACGTTCTCGCGTATCAAACACCATTTCACTGGCCGATCGTTGCAGGGTGACCGTACCGATCCCCTTGATGAGGGCTTCATCATTTTCAAAATCCAGGATACAGGCGGTGTGTTCATCCAGGCCCAGAATCGATATGTCTTCCGGCAAAAGGGAGACAAGCTGACTGAATCGGGGTTGGCCCATAAAGCAAAAGCGCGTGTCATGATTACCGCCTTCAGCATTGTTCCAGTGCGGCACCACCACAAGATTGAAGCCAAAATGCTTGAGGATATCCATGCCATCGACCCAGTGCAGCTCTTGCCCGACCTTATAGATTTCATAAACCGGAAGTGTAAAACGCCCCACCGTCAGTGCGGCGGCGCTGGCAGCTACCAGGCACCCGCCCTCCTGGATGCGGTTAACGAGGATTTCCGGTATGGATGATTGCTGCCATTCACGCACGGCATAGGTCGGACTTCCGGGTCCGATGAGTACAAAATCGGCTTCACGCAATGAATGATAGGCCTGCTCGGCTTCGTAAGGCGTAATGGTTTCATGTGATTTGAAAGAAACAACTGATAAGGAATGCTGCACATGCGCCTGGAAATAGTCCTGGGCCTTTTGGGAAAGGTGGTCAACGTTGAGCTGAAAACCGGCCGGGGTATCTAAAAAAACGGCTTTGGGCACCGCCGCCGTTCGCCCTAACAATTCTTTGTGAACCTCAACCATGGTAGCGGTCAGCTCACCGGAACCCATCAAAACGATCATGCCTTTTCCAGACGACATGGCAAAAACCTTTTTTAAGCTAATTTGATCTGGTTAAAAGGATAGTTGAAAATGGCGATCGAATCCGTAAAGAAATCATTTTGGGCCAATTAAGAACGCACCTGCGGTCCAAAATCAAAATTCATTCAGTAATATAATGAACAATTTAATTTTCGCAAACCTTAATCGATATCCAGAAAACCTTTCTTAAATGCTTCCAATAAGTTCAAATTTGCTTCTAGTTCATCACTGCCATAGGAACGCCTCATATCCACGGCTAATTTATAATGACGTCG
>JASFGZ010000478.1:0-3934 GCA_050123495.1 Desulfobacterales bacterium | reverse complement strand
CGATACCGGCCTGGAGCAATTTATGGTGCCCGACGGCGCGGAGAAAGAATGCAGATATACTTTTGCCATTGCATGATCCAAATATAGGAACCCGAGAAACGATTCCGTAAATTATAGGTTTCAGGTGTCAGTGCTCAGGTGTCAGCCTCGATTAGCTTGGGTCTCTCCGAGTCAGATGCTGACACCCGACACCTTAACCGCCTCTGGCGAAACTTCTGAACCTTTGAACCCCTGAACCTCTGATGGAGATATCTAGAATGGCGGTGGAAAATGATTTAGTGCTAATCTATTTTGAGGATAAACCGCTTGTTTTTGCGCGGATAGAAAGCATCTTAGCAGATTCAAAAAAAGATTGGTATCACGTGAAGCTACTTTTGCTGCAGGTTCCACCACAGATTGTCACCTGGATCCTCAAGGATGCTTACATAAACGGAACCGAGTTTACAATGAACGGTAAGCGCATGCGGCTGGAAAAAGTTGAACGTCCGGTTGAGAAGGAACCATCTGAAAAAATACAAGAAGACAAAACAAAAAGCGTATCCACACTGAACGAAAAAGGCGCAAAGGTTATTTCACTGAAGGATCTCAAGCGGAAATAAAGCGGTAGAAAAAAATAGCCTCTTTTCAATATAAACACAAAGGTGTCAGGCATCTAGCACGCGCTACGTCCGTTTGATTGGTTTAATTGGTTTTATTCGTTCAATTGGTTCGGTTTAATCCAACCAATTCAACCAATGAAACAAATAAAACGAATCTAAAAAGTCCTTGTACCTTAAACCTCCGAACTTTTGAACTCTTGAACCTCGAACCTTTGAACTCTCCTCCTAAAATTGTAATCTCTGCTTCCAGGCGTACCGATATTCCGGCCTTTTATATGCCCTGGTTCATGGACCGGATCAAAAGCGGATCTTTTGAAGTTGTCAATCCATTCAATCAGCAAGCCAGAAAGGTTCCCGCAACTTCGGATGACGTCCACACGATTGTTTTTTGGTCTAAAAACTTCCACCTGTTTTTAAAAGAAAACTACGGCAAGAAACTGCAAAAAGCCGGCTACAATCTTTTTTTCAACTTTACCATCAATTCGGAATCTTCCCGGCTTGAGCCGCATGTGCCCCCATTGGATGTTCGTATGGACCAGCTTAAACAACTCTGCGATCAATTCGGATCCAGAGCGGTCAACTGGCGGTTTGATCCCATCTGTTTTTTCAAGACCCGTGATGATATTGTTCAGGATAATCTCGGTGATCTGGACCGTATTGCCGAAAAAGCTGCTGAGTTCGGGATCAAACGGTGTATTACCAGCTTTATGGATCCCTATCCCAAAATTGAGAAACGGCTTGCCGCCCTGCCGGGTTTTTCTTTTTTGGATCCACCTCTGAAAACCAAGAGGCAAATTATCATTCAGATAGAGAAAACCCTCAGTGCCGTTAAAATAAATTTGAAGCTTTGCTGCGAAAAAGAAGTTTTGGATGCGCTTCCCACAGGTACTTCGATTACTGAAAGCGCGTGTATACCCAATGATCTACTTGTGGCGCTTTTTGGCGGAAAGCTTTCCTTGAAAAAGGACACGGGCCAGCGCATACAAAAAGGGTGTGGTTGCAAAGTGTCAGTGGATGTTGGCGCCTACCATCTTCATCCCTGCTATCACAATTGCTTATTTTGCTACGCCAATCCCGCCTCAAGATAAGTCCGTTGTCCGTCGTCAGTTGTCCGTTGGCGTAATTAATGTTATTAATATGTCCACAAAATTGATTGGATCCTGTTCTAATAATTAAGCCTGACAGGATTAACAGGATTTTTTGGATAATTTTTTTTCTCAGTTCCCGGATGGAACTGAGAAAACGCAATCGCCTTCGGCGAAGACTCTTCTGAAACGGTAGCGAATAAAGTGCAAGGTAGCAGCAGATTCGTTTCCGCCGCAGGCGGATTAAATATTCAGCCTTTCGTCCGGAAAGGCTGAATAAAAAAATCCTTTAAATCCTGTAGATCCTGTCAAAAAAATAGAAATAACCACTAACAACGGACAACACACAACGTACACAATTTTATGCAAATCGGATCGGTAAAGCTTGAAAATCAAACTATTTTGGCCCCCCTGGCAGGGATTACCAATTTGCCTTTTCGGCTGCTGGCCAAAGAAGCCGGTTGCGCGCTGGTTTGTACGGAGATGGTCAGTGCCCACGGCCTGGTCAACAAATCCTCAAAAACCGTAAGGTTGATGGACAGCCAGCCGGAAGAAAAACCTTTGTCGGTGCAGATATTTGGCTCTGATCCGGCTATCATGGCAGAGGCCGCCGGATTAGTGGAGTCTTCCGGAGCCGACATCATTGACATCAATTTTGGTTGTTCAGTTAGAAAAATCGTCAAAAATGGCGCCGGAGCCGCTCTCATGAGAGCGCCCAAAACTGCGGAGGCGCTCATCAAATCCGTACGAAAGGCGGTCCGCATTCCGCTTACAATCAAACTCAGAACCGGCTGGAATCCAACGGGTGATCAGGCATTTAACTTATCAGAAATAGCTGAAGCCTGCGGTGTGGACGCCATTGCCATTCATCCGCGCACCGCTACCCAGGCGTTTAGCGGCCGTGCTGATTGGTCCATTATTGCCGCCTTGAAAAAGCGAGTCCATATTCCTGTGATCGGCAATGGAGATATATTCAGTGCCAAGAACGCGATAGACATGCTGGAGCAAACTCATTGTGATGCCGTCATGATCGGCAGAAGTGCCATTGGCAATCCGATCATTTTTTCCCAGGTGCTGGCACGCATCCGGGGCGAGGAGGAACCCGAGGCCGACCTGGATCATCATTTTGAAATAATGATCCGTTACATGCAGGAATCCGTGAAATACTTTGGGGAAGAAATCGCTTGCCGGATGATGCGGAGCCGTTTGTGTTGGTTTGCCAAAGGCCTGCGAAACAGCAGCAAATTTCGCAAATCCATCAATCACATTTCTACGCAAACCGAAGCCCTGCAGCGGATTGAGGCGTTTAGAGATTCATTACAGGTCAAAAAATAAGAGTGCCTAAAGTTATCTAAAGTGGGAAGTGACTAAAGTTGAGATCTCGCTGCGCTCCATCTTTTTTATTAAAATTGTCGTTCGACCCAGAGGCTCCCGACGAGCAGAATTCCTTAACTTTAGGCACTTTAGCTCACTTTAGGCATTTTAGGCACTTTTTATTACTTAACCCTCACGCTACTTCCCGTTTTGATCCCATTATCAGAGACTACCACAGCTTCGGATCTGTCGGGTTTAACAGCTACAATCCGAATCTCACCAATTTTTTTCCCATGAACGAAAAATTGTTGACCGTCGCGCCCTTTCAATATTCTCGTATTATCAAAAACCTCGAGTTCGTCGCCTGGCTTCAGGCCGGCCATATCTCCGGCGGAAAGGATAATCTTATCGCCGGTGAAAGCGGTTATGAACCCGTTCCAGGGCTGATCCTCAATGGCCCAGCAAATGCGTTCGCCCATTTCTGCAAGTAGATCGCTTATCGTTTCGTTTAAATCGGGCAATATTAATTTATCTTCCGACCGCATTAAATCGTAATCCAGTTCTTCGATTTCCACCTTGCGGTTAAAGCTCTCATCGAGGATTTTGGTTCCGGTCTCGGTGTCATAAACTTCGACACTAACCAGTATTTGAATCGAATGAAGGGTATCTTTCAGAATCAATCCCTGCGTTTCAGATATCAAGCCAATATCATTCAGACTACCGGTGACGACCGCATTTAAACCGAGCTGTCTGCCCATAGTTGCCAGAGTAAAATTATCAACCCGGCCGGATTTCAGCACGGGCAATGCTTTTAAGCGTTCCACATCTTCACTGTTACCCAGATTTGGGACCGTAACGTCATCACATTCATTGTTCAGGTATTCGGGAATTCCTTTCTGGAACAGCTGGGCAAAATCCTTGGCCCGATAGACCGAT
>JASFGZ010000477.1:0-3936 GCA_050123495.1 Desulfobacterales bacterium | reverse complement strand
AAGGAATTGTTAAGCGATGCTGCCGCAAAGCATCAATAAATGCAAATCAAAACCTATCTCATTTCAGAAAGGAATAAAAAATGGAGATCAAAGTATTGGGGCCTGGCTGTGCCCGATGTCAACAGACAGCGGAGCATGTAAAAGAAGCCGTCGCAGAATCCGGTATTGAAGCCAATATCGAGAAAGTAACCGACGCGATGGAAATTGCAGGATACGGCGTTTTCGGCACCCCTGCAGTGGTGATCGACGGGGATGTCAAATGTGTTGGTAAAATTCCGTCAAAAGAAGAGATAGGCGCATGGTTGATTGAATAGCGAACTCGATCGGCATGTTAAATAATTCAGTAAGGTTTTTTTGATTGGAAACCGGATCGTATAATTCCATTCTACGGTTAACAAAATTTGATAACGGAGAAGGCTCATGACAGATGCATCTGTGAAACAACTTTCATTTCTCGATCGCTTTCTAACGCTCTGGATATTTCTGGCCATGTTTGTCGGCGTCGGCGGCGGCTATATTTATCCTGAAATCCGAAGTATCATCAACACCTTTCAGGTAGGAACCACGAATATTCCGATTGCCATCGGCTTAATTCTAATGATGTATCCTCCGCTGGCAAAGGTTAAATACGAACAGCTGGGCCAGGTGTTTCGAAATCTAAAAGTTTTATTGCTGTCGTTGGTTCAAAACTGGGTCATCGGACCGATATTAATGTTTTTGCTGGCGATCACCTTCTTGTCCGGCCAGCATGAATACATGGTCGGACTGATTCTCATCGGGCTGGCACGCTGCATCGCCATGGTCATTGTTTGGAATGACCTTGCTGCCGGGGACCGCGAATATTGTGCCGGTCTGGTGGCCTTTAATTCGATTTTCCAGGTCCTGTTTTTCTCCATTTATGCCTACATCTTCATCACGGTGGTCCCGCAGTGGATCGGTCTTAAGGGAGCAGTGGTCGATATCTCAATCGGCCAGATTGCAGAAAGTGTCTTCATTTATCTGGGGATTCCGTTTATTGGCGGAGTCATCACCCGCATCATCGGACTGAAAACAAAGGGTATTGAATGGTATGAGCAAAAATTTATTCCGAAAATAAGCCCGATCACATTGATCGCCCTGCTATTCACGATCCTGGTGATGTTTTCTTTAAAAGGAGAATATATCGTCCAGCTGCCGTTGGATGTGATACGGGTTGCCATCCCGCTTTGCATCTATTTTGTGGTGATGTTTTTTGTCTCTTTCTTTTTATCCATGAAGGTCGGCGCAACTTACGAGCAGTCCACCACCTTAAGTTTTACAGCCGCTTCAAACAATTTTGAACTCGCGATTGCGGTAGCGGTGGCGGTGTTCGGAATTGATTCGGGGCAGGCATTTGCAGCGGTAATCGGCCCGCTGGTGGAAGTTCCGGTGTTAATTAGCCTGGTAAATGTAGCATTGCGGCTCAAAAATAAATTTTTTCCTCACGCCATTGAATTGCCGACAGGCATTTGTCATGTAAGCTGCAAACCCTAAAACCTAAATCTTACCTGAAAAGTAATGAGAAGTTGAGATTGTATTTAATCGATCAAAATCATTTTATCTCATTACCTTTCAGTCTGCGGGCGAGCCGGAGGCTTCCATCTGCTGCGTTATTTGATTTAAATCACAACTCAGAGGGATGAATCCGAGCCTATGGATTCGCCCTTTTTATTGTCCCAAAGCCGCATTTTTCGGGCCTGCGGTTTGACACTAAAACCGAAGATGCGATAAGTTGCATATATCCATTTGGTATCGGTAATAATTCCATTCAGTGTGATAGTTGGTAATTTCTCAATGTATCTTAGGTTCCATCGAATACTGACCGTGCAGGTAAAAAATGGGCAAAGTTTCAAACCTTAGTCTTGTAAATAGATTTAAAATTAAGGCAAGAACCGGAAGTGGGTTTGAGCTTAAAAAGGGTCAACGGCTTAGAATCATCGATATAGAAGGAGAGCAAGTCGCTGATTTCATCTGTTTTTCTCTTTTTGATTCGGAAGAGTACCTTTCCTCAGGTCGAAGTACTGACTACAATGGTAAACTATTCTTATCGAACGAAGATGTTCTGTACTCAAATAGAAGTAATCCGCTGCTAACTATTGAAACAGACCAAGTGGGTAAGCATGTCTTCCTGTTCGCTCCCTGCAGTCAAGAGATGTTCCGAATCTCTTATGGCATTAATGAGCCGCATCCAAATTGTTTGGCAAATCTTACAGAAAGCCTTAAACAGTTCGGAATCAGGGAATCACAAATTCAAACCCCGTTTAATGTGTTTATGAATATTGAGATTTTTAGCGATGGAAAAATTGAGATTCGTCCACCTTTATCTAAGGCGGGTGATTATATCGAATTTCGTGCAGAGATGGATCTTGCGGTTGCAGTGAGTGCCTGCTCTGCCTTGGTTTGTAACAACTATAGTTGTGGACCTATTGGAATCGAAATCCGAGATGTTAATATTTAGTTTAATAATTCGTCACTTGAATGAGATCGCTATACCTGATTCTATCCAGACATTTGAAATCCTAAAAATGCCATGATGCTCCAATGATATCTGCACAATTGGCAAAGTTTGGATTATCTCAATTTGTAATTTCAAGAACTCACAATAATAGTTGACCAAATCCCATAGATTTGAATATAAAAACATCTAATGAATCTCTGATTTTTCTATTCAAACCGACCTGCAGCGGTCTTCCATTTTCAGAGTCGAATCCTCATCCTGAGCCGACTTCTACAATCCTTCTAAAGTCCACATAATAAGTTTATCTGTTTGAACCCCACAAAAGGAGGTAATGAGATGAAAAAATATAATAAAATTGAAGGAAGTTATGATTTTTTTTCCGGTGAGAAAATTGACAACGTCTTGGTATTAAGGTTTAAAGAAAATCTTATGCTTTATACAACAGAATTGAAGGCTAAAATCACCATTATAAATTATCTTGATCGGGTTTCAAGAGATGACACTATTAAAGTTATTTTGCTATTATTCTCTCCGCATATGAAAGGAAGCGATGAATACATTAAATTTTACAACCAAGTGTTACAATCAAAATTGGATACCAACGCCGCACTTAAAATGTTACATGCCGTTGATGAATTTATTTTGAAGCTAAGAGAACTATCCCAGTTAGTTATTCACACTCATAGTGGTAAAGTGCTTCCAATGTTTCTAAATGTCAGCCTTGCCTGTGATTACAGAATTGCAGCGGATAACACAATTTTTCAGAACCCGTCTCTCAGATATGGATTAGCCCCTAAAGGTGGGGGGGCTTTTTTTCTTTACAAGATGTTAGGAATCAGCAAGGCATTTGAAATATTGCTATCTGAAAAGGATATGGCGGCAAATGAAGCACTGAGACTTGGACTAATTGACAAAGTGGTGCCTCTAAGTGAACTTCAAGGGGAAGCGCTGAAAATCGCAGAAAACTACGCCCGTAAGCCTACCAGTTCTTTAAGGATCATCAAAAGGCTCCTAAATTTTAATTTAAAAGATCTCAGAGAGTATCTTTCTTACGAAACCCAAGAAATTGGGGATTTTATCAGGCTATCGATTTCCGGGGCCAAACCGGCCAAAGTTATTTAACAGAGATTGGGGATAACTCGACTATTAATTCAAATTTACATGTTGGGCGAGAAACCTGCTCGGAGAAAAGCCGCTTGTGATTACAAGCATCTTCGATGAAATTGGGATTTTAACCGATAACAAAGGCGAATTAACTCTGATGATTGAATGGAGTTGGAGGGTTAAAAAAAATATACCATTTGGTTCGGAAGTTTGATCGATCCTGATAAGGTAATTCAATTAATCACCAAATTAGTTGGTTATACTCTTCATGATATCTCCAACATATCGGTATTTTTAAGGTCTAAAGATAGTTGTGTTTTTTTGGCATATCTGTAATTTTGCCAAATTCCATAATT
>JASFGZ010000476.1:0-3941 GCA_050123495.1 Desulfobacterales bacterium | reverse complement strand
AGACCGTGGTGTATGCTGTCGACGATTCTAAAGCAAGGATGATCCCGGTCAAGGTCACTGGATATAAAGAATTGGTCGCCGGAATTGAGGCCCCGGGTCTTGCCGAAGGAATGCAGGTGGTTGTCGAAGGCAATGAGCGATTGCGCAACGGACAGATGGTATCTTTAATCGCGCAGAAAGATTAAAACCGAATAACACGCAACCATTATTGCCCAATTGATCTTTTCTCGCTCAATTAGAATGCCAGAAAATGAACGCTATTAAATCCTCAATTGAAAAGCCGGTAACGGTTATCGTCGGCGTTATCCTTGTCATCCTGTTTGGACTGATTGGACTCAGCCGCATGCCTTATCAGTTAAGCCCCACCGTCATTGAGCCCGAAATCACAGTTAGAACAACCTGGACGGGCGCTACGCCCTATGAGGTAGAGCGTGAGATCATAGAAGAACAGGAAAAGGTTCTAAAGGGTATTGCCGGGCTTGTGGAGATGGAAAGCGCGTCCTTCAACTCCCAGGGATCCATTACCCTTCGATTCAGCATCGGTACTGCTGCCGACGACGCCCTGTTGCGAGTTTCAAACAAACTCGACGAAGTTCCCTCATATCCGGAAAATGTGGACAAACCCATCATCACCGCTACCGGAGCCGCAACCTCACCGGTAATCTGGATGGTTCTTAAAACAACCGGAGATAATCGCCGGTCGCCTTACGAGTATCGGACCTATTTTGAAAACAACATTCGGCAATATCTGGAAAGGACGCCCGGTGTTGCGGATCTTTTCATCGGCGGTGGAACCGAAAAAGAGATGCATATCATCGTTCAACCGGAAAAACTGGCGGCCTTTGGACTGACCATATCCGAGTTGATCGAAATTCTCAGAGCTGAAAATATTAATATCTCCGCCGGCATCATGGGCGTCAGCCGGCGGGATTATCGCATTCGGACGATCGGTGAATTTAAGTCGGCCGCCGATATCGAAAACATCGTTATCCGTTCCACCGGCCGGCAGCGCATCCGGGTCTCGGATCTGGCGACGGTTAAATTTGGCTATGAAAAACTGGCCACGGCCATGCTGCACCTGGGCAAAGAGGGTATTGCCATCGGAGTCAAACCGGAACCGGATGCCAACATTCTTGAGCTTTCGGACCGTCTGGAAGCAGTGGTCAACCAATTAAATGCTGAAAAACTCGCCTCCGCGAAGATCAAACTCGACTGGGTATATGATCAAAGACCTTATATTCGAGGCGCGATTAAGCTGGTCCGACAAAATATCATCATCGGCGGAACCCTCGCCGTCATTGTATTGTTGATTTTTTTAAGAAATTTTACCTCTACCGTTGTGGTGGCTACCGCTATTCCGATCAGCATTATCGGCACGTTCGGTTTTATGCATTTGATGGGGCGCAATCTGAACGTGATCAGCCTGGCCGGTATTGCCTTTGCCGTCGGCATGCTGATTGACAGTGCGATTGTTGTGCTCGAAAACATTGACCGCCACTGCAACAAGGGAAAATCCGCCTTTCAAGCGGCCTATGACGGCGCCCGGGAAGTCTGGGGGGCCATTCTGGCATCCACTCTGACGACCATTGCCGTTTTTTTACCGGTCATTTTTATGGCGCAAGAAGCCGGGCAGCTGTTCCGGGATATTGCCATTGCGGTCACCTTTGCCGTTGCCTTGAGCCTATTTGTTTCCGTTTCGGTGATCCCGATGTTCTCAAGGCGACTTTTTAAATTAACCGGAAGTGAAGACTCGTGTCAGACGGACATTCAAATCGGCAGCAATATCGGTTCGCGATTGGCCAACGCCATCATGGATCTGGTGAAGATGGCAACCCGAAACTGGATGACCCAGACCGCCACCGTTTTAATCTTCAGTTCAATTTCAATTGTGGGCGCCTGGATGTTGCTTCCCAAAGCGGAGTATCTGCCGCACGGCAACCGCAATCTGGTGATTAACCTGCTGGTTCCGCCACCGGGTCTTTCATTTGATGAGCGCAAGAGCATCGGTGAGCATATCTATCGGGTCAATACACCCTATTTCGGTAAAGAAAATGATGGGTTTCCCGGCATTAAGAATATGTTTTATGTGGGTGCCGAGCAGATTATGCTCTTTGGCGCCACCAGCACAGCTGAACAACGGGCCGGTGAACTGCTGCCGCTGTTCAGGCGCACCATCTTTTCGATTCCCGGAATGTTCGGTGTGAGTATTCAGGCCGGTGTGTTCCAGACCTCTCTGGGCCGCGGCCGGACCATCGAGGTCAATATCAGCGGGGATGATTTAAATCGTATTGTCCAGGTGGCCGGCGCCATATATGGATCGATAATGAAAGAAATCCCCCAGGCTCAGATACGGCCGGTACCGTCGCTGGAGTTACTGTTTCCTGAAGCGCAACTGCTGCCTCTGAGAGATCGTCTCAAAGCGGTTCAAATGACCACCAGGGATTTTGGCGTTGCCCTGGATGTTCTCATGGACGGCAGAGACATCGGAGATTTCAAGCAGGAAGGTCAGAGAAAAATCGACCTGATTTTGAAAGCTTCCGAAGAGGCCATTCGCACACCTGAGAAACTGTATGATTCCATGATCGCTATTTCCGGCGGGCGGATCGTTCCGGTCTCTTCCCTGTCGAAACTGGAGCGTACTGCCGGAATCACTCAGATCCGTCATCTTGAACGCCGGCGAACCGTTACCCTTGAGGTCACTCCGCCATTTTCCATTCCGCTGCAGGAAGCCATGGAAATAATCGACGCCCAGGTCATCGGTCCCATGGCCGAGCAGGGCATGCTTCAGGGAACCGAGGTGGGCCAGAGCGGTGTGGCCGACAAGCTAACCGAGACCCGCCAGACATTGCAGTGGAATTTTATCCTGGCGGCCATCATCGCGTACTTGCTCATGGCTGCTTTGTTCGGCAACTTTATTTATCCGCTGATCATTATGTTCACCTTACCGCTGGCCGCTGTCGGCGGGCTTTTTGGGCTCAAGTTGGTCAACTGGTTGATCACCCCCCAGCCCCTTGATATTCTCACCATGCTGGGATTTGTTATTCTTGTTGGTGTTGTGGTCAACAATGCCATTCTCATTGTTCATCAGTCCCTAAACAACCTCCGGTTCAACGACATGCCGTATCGGGAGGCCGTGTTGGAGTCCACCCGTACCCGCTTAAGACCCATATACATGAGTGCGGCCACCAGCGTCTTTGGTATGCTTCCGCTTGTGTTAATTCCCGGCCCGGGATCCGAATTTTACAGAGGCCTCGGAAGCGTGGTTCTGGGCGGTCTGGCCGTCTCAACTATTTTTACGGTGCTGGTGATCCCGTCCTTGCTGATGTTTGTCATTAAAATGGAGCGGACCAAAGCACAAAGCTAGAAGTGGTTTCAAAACCTCAGATCAGGTTCAAGGACCCCCGCATCATTACGCGGGGAGATGGGGTTTTGAAACCACTTCTAAGCTTGCCAATGTATCTTTCAGTCTTAGTTCAGTTGTTTCGGGCAGTATATTACCCGGCAGTCAAAAAGAGGTATACCCGTGAAACAAATTGCACTAAATGGAATTAAACCAACCGGCACGCTGCATATCGGAAATTATCTGGGGATGATCAAACCTGCCTTTGACCTGATCGAAAACTTTCAAACCTTATATTTTGTGGCTGACGATCATGCCCTGACAACGCTCAAGGACAAAGATACTTTAAACCAGAATGTGTATGACGTTGCCGCTACTTTGCTGGCGCTGGAGCTGGATCCTGAGAAGATTTTCTTTTTTCGTCGTATTTAACATTTTCAAATATTTTGCTTTGCCGGAGACTATCGCGTCTCGGCGCAATGCTTATCGCAACGGGGGACTGGCTTATAGTGAAATCAAACAAGAGCTCTACGAATTGCTCAATGAATTCTTCGGTGACCGTTGGAAAACCTACCATCAACTGATGCACGATAAAGATCAT
>JASFGZ010000475.1:0-3975 GCA_050123495.1 Desulfobacterales bacterium | reverse complement strand
CCGCCACATCGAGTACCTCTTTTATGTTCAAGCGGTACGTAACTATCCCCATGATTAGAATAAAAGTCGCACCTGTCAGGAGGATCACCAAAATGCTTCCGGAAAAAGTTGCCGGATTCACGGCTATCAGCACACTGGTTTTAAACCAGGATAATAATGGAAACAAAAACGCGCTAAAAAAAATCATTTTTGCATAAAAAATATAAACCTGGCGACTTCCTTGATTATCACTTCTTTTGTTCCATAACATATACAAAAAAAGCACCTGGAGAATACCTGAAAGCGAAATGGCTAAAGCAATGCCCTTTGCGCCAAAGAATCGTAATCCCAAATAGTAAAAAGGGATACTTAGCAAGACCGCAATGCTGCCATAAATTGCCGGAAATACAGTGTTTTGCATGGCATAAAACGCTCTGGGCACAATCGTATAGGCTGCCAGGGCAAACGCGCCCACAAGAAGATAAATCAGAATATCAGCTGTTAATGCGGTTGCAGCGGCATCAAATTGGCCCCGTTGGTATATAATTAGAACCACTTCATTTTTAAGCACCATGAGCAACATGCAAACCGGAATAACCAACGCTAAGTAACGCAGGGTGTTATTCAGCAGATGGTTCATTTCCGCCATTTTTTCTTCAACCACCAATCGCGCCATAAATGGATAGGCCGCTGTCCCGATGGCCTGTCCGAATAGGGCAACCGGTATAAGCATGATCTTCAGACCATAATTAATACCCGAGATGCCTCCCGGCGGAAGATAGGATCCGAAAATCCTGAAAAAGAATTCCCTTGAAAATGTCATGGTCAAGCCGATCATGAGTGGCAAGGTTAAGACGATATATCTTCTTAAATCCGGGTGATTTAATTCAAATGAGATTCGAAGTCTCATCCCAAGCCGTCGCGCACCCATATACTGGACAATACAATTGCTGATGGCGCCAGCCAACACCCCCCAGGAAAAACCGACCATGCCGAGCCGAGATCCTAAAAGAATTCCACCTAAAATAATTCCCACATTGTAAATGATCGGCGCCAGGGCCGGTATGCTAAATTTTTCTTTTGCAAACTGAACGGCCATAAAAAGTCCGCTCGCAAAGAAGAAAAATTGGGCTGGAATAATAATCCGGGTCATTCGAATCAAGGTTACCCTTAGCGCTGTGGCATCATAGCCCGGTGCGAGTATGGAGATGATATCAGTCGTGAATCCTTCAGCAAGACATATAAGGCATATCAAAATAATGCCTAAATTAGTGAAAATGATGGAGAAAACATGCCAGCCTTCGTTTTCTTGATCCCTTGCAAGATAATGTGAAAAAATTGGGATAAAGGTGATGGACAGAAATCCGCTGGCCAGAAGATGATTTAAGATTTCAGGAATTAAGAAGGAAAGTTGATAAGCGTCGACTTCTTGCCCGGCTCCACGAACATAGGCAATTACCATTTCTCTTATCAATCCGATCAGATTGCTCAGTAAAACCGAGGCCATCATGATGATTGAGGCAATGCCGACTTTTTTATAGACCGATTGTGACATAGGCAACACCCGTTTAGAACCTGTCTTAAAAATGCCTCTTTTTGATCAGTTTTTCAACCTTTTAAAATTATTCATGATCTTTTTGGCGCAAGAATCAATCCTGCCCTTTTGAGGTCCTGCCCCATATTGCGAATAGGATCGAAAGAGTGCCCGAGCATCAGATTCGTCAGGTGCGCCGGCATTCCTGATTTGAAGCGTTCTTGACAGGTTTTTCCAGATCTTCTATGATGACAGCTCTAATTATGAGTACTTTAGTTGTTATTTTTGTGCATTTTGTGGCAAAAAAGTTGTATTCGAATATTTTCGCTGTCTTGTAACGATTGAACATGACCAAAGAAATTATCCCACAAAAAATTACGGCACTTTTTGTTTACGGACGCCCCCCGTTGGTGTTTGCCGGAATGATATGTGCCATTGCCGTCATATGGACACAAAGTCCAATCCTGTATACCATCGGCGTCGTTCTTTTATTCATCTCGATGAGCTTCGATCTGGTCGACGGGTGGTTTGCCGCCCGCTTTGAGCTCAACCCCAGAATGGCGCAACTCGCCGACCGCCTGATGGATAAGGTGGTCTATTCTATAATCTTTCCACTGGTTGCCGTCGGTGTCATGTGGCGGGTTCATTTTGCATCGCCCAACCCCAGCAGAGCGGAAGTGTTGCATGCCCTTCTGGTGCTGCTCCTGGCCGTTACCGTTCTGGTTCGGGACAATTTTGCACATTTTATGCGTGGTTTCGCCATTCGCAAGGATCAGGAACCCGAATACAAGGAATTTACCCGCTTGCGAACGATTGTTGCCGCACCGGTAGGAGCCCTGCTTTACGCCTATGCGTTTTACGTGCCGGAGGGGCCGCCCTCAAAGATCTATTTCTGGATTTCGTGGCTGGGCAACCTGCCACTCCGGGGTTTGTTCTTTATTGAAATCATATTTTTGATCATTAATTTCGGCTCAATTGCAGGCTACGTTCGCAAATATGGTACCCTGTGTTTGGATGAACTATGCCTTGGGAATGAACAGATGCGGCGTCGGATTCTGGCCTTTTTTCCCAACGCCTTAACAGTCATGAATGCCATGATGGGTCTGCTGGCCGTGTTTTTTGCCTATCAGGGACGTATTCGCGAAGCATCTCTTTTTTTGATCGGCGCAGCCTTATTCGACAAGCTCGATGGTGCAGTTGCACGCAAACTCGGCCTGAACGAACCCCTGGAGGATGAAGAACCGAAAAAGGCAATCAGCTTAGGCGGCCTGCTCGACGACATAGCGGATACGGTCAGCTTCTGTATCGCACCGGCCTGGATATTCTACATAACGTTTTCAAACTATCCGGATCCGGTGATTCAACAATTGCCGATAGGCTGGATCGCGTGGTTCTATGCTGTGATGGGGGTCAGCCGGTTGATTTACTTTACACTGGACAAATCACCGATTGTCGGTTTTTTTAAAGGCATGCCGACAACGGCTGCTGCTTTGCTGGCAATGTCCGGTTTGATCATCTTTTCCCAGGCCGTTAACGATTCATCCGATTGGGCACGCTTCTGGGGAATTTTTAGCTTCGGTTTAGTTATTTTTGCAGCTGTATTGATGAATTCATATCCGCTCCGCTATTTGCACCTGGGTCGCTTCATGAGCCGCCACCCTTGGTTTGGACGCGGAACACTGATTGTCATCATCTCTGTATTTACACCCTATTATGGTCAAGTCTGCCTGACTTACATGCTGCTTTACACCCTTTCGCCCCTCATCACCTGGCGCATCGAGCCAGAGGTAGCCGCCAGGGAGACCCATACGAAACCCGCCTAGTCTATTCGGTGTGATTCATTATTGGTTCTTAGAAGTTATATTAAAAATTTATTTTTAAATAAATATAAGCCTTGCAAGTCGGTTCAAATTAAAGTAATAGGAAACCTAACAAATAGGCGCTGAAAGTAAAGATGCCAAAATCAGCCTTACTGTTAACCACCGAGGGATAAAGAATTTGCCGAATGCGTGCAGCGCCTTTTTGAAAGCCTTTCCGGAAATACCGGCTTTTTGGTTTAAATAAAAGCACCAAAAGACCGGGCATTGTCTTTTTGCCCACCTTCGGGTGACCGGATATTTGGAAAATGAATTCCATAATCAGGTTTCAGGCCTGCTATGGCATGAACCGAATATTGGGCCACAATCATTCCCAATGGAAAATTTTTAGAATACCTATTGTTCAAAATTAGGAAAAAAAATGATCTACGGGAGTTGAAAAAAATCAATGGCTGAAGCGCTAAAATCCTTGGGTATCTGTCTGGGGGCCTCAACCATATCTCTTGCGCAGTTGAAACGGGATCCGACGGATCGAAGTTCCGGAAGTCCTCAACAAGATCCAAAACCGTCGCTGATGGATTATGCCGTTTATCCGCATGAAGGCAATCCCAAACAAACCCTGTTAAAGGCTTTTGAGCAGCTGGA
>JASFGZ010000474.1:0-4013 GCA_050123495.1 Desulfobacterales bacterium | reverse complement strand
ATATCCGGTTCCGGTGGATTTATCCTCGCTGGCGTTGGTCAGAATCAATTTATTTCGCAAGACCGTATCGGATAGGGTTAATTTCAGTGGTGTGCCGGGTTCCAGAAAGGCCGTCGTAATCGTCGAGGCCTGGGAATAATTTGAAACCCAGGTGTCGAGTCTGCTTATAAACCAACGCATCGGATCGGATTCCCTGCGGCCATCGATAATCTTGACTTTGCTCAGGTGGCGAAACGTCCGCGGCTCCAGCAGATTGAACAGGGTCGTTCCCTGGCTGGCAAACATAATCAGTTTGGTTTCCATTAAGCGACGATACATTTTTACGCGATAGGATGCTTTGCCGGTTTTCTTTTTATCGATGGTCCAGATAATATCGCCACTTTTAGTATCAATTTTATAGCCTTCGAAAATGATCTTATGATAAGTGTGTTTTGAATCCGCCACACCCCTGAGGTAAAACATACCCAGATGATCGACCATAACGTAAAAGCGGGCCGGACCTTGATAGCAAAGCAGCACGGTTCCAGGCGCCGGCTGGTCGGCAAACAGCTCGCCGTGTCGCAAAAATTTAGCGCTTCCAACGACAGCGGCATAGCCGAACCGGGGGAAAATATTGTCATGTAGTCTGGGCGCCTGTGCGAGATGCTCAATGAGCCTGGAGATAACCGCACTTTGTTTGAGTGCAAAAACCGCATCAACATGTTCAGGGGTATCATCGGGCGTACCCCAGCGGGCTCTGGCATCATGGGTGGTCACAAAAGTCAGGCCGTGAATGCCACCTATCGCGGTAAGCTCCCCGCCAAGAAAAGGCTGATCAAGAAAATAGCTTTGCCAGGATCTCTTGCTACTGGGTCGCAAGGAATCTTTATACATGCCGGCGTATCCCAGGTCGCTTTCAACCCGGGCTGCCCCCTGGCGCAGCACTTCGTCCAGTGTGCTATAGATGGCGGTGCGTTTAATCCGCGGCCGGAACGGAAACATCCATCCATAATTGAAAGCACCGAAACCGTCGCCATGGCTGGATAGATGCAGGGATACGGCAACATCCAGATCAAAGACCTTGACCTGACTTCTAAAACTGCGCGCATCACTGATCTCTCTGGAATGTCTGCCTGCATCGGCAAGAATGGCCTTTTGATCTTGAATGGTCTTAGGAATAAATTCTGAAAGGGCCCGGCGGTCTTCAGCAGATAGATCCAAAAAATCGCTGCTCCACATCAGGCGTTTTAACAGTAATCTTTTATCGGTCAGTTTTTGAATCTGTTCTGCATCGGCTTGATCTTTCTGCTCCAGGCGAAGACGCATCAATTGGCGCGAGACCCTGTCGGATTCTGTCTTTAAGCGTTCGTCAATTGCTGCTTTTAGTATGCGGCTGGTCTCCGCATCTGCTGATTCACTTGTTGCTGCCGAATCAGGGGATATATTTTTTAGCAGTTTGATCGTCTTGCGCGTTTTTTTGACCAGTGCTTTAAATGATTTGTTTAACCCGCGCAAATCTTTGGATCGGGCAGAAATACTCCAGATCATCTCCCGCATACCTGCAAGACTCTGGGCGTGGCCGCTGCTGGCAACCAGAAGCACGGATCGTTTGGGAGGATTTTCTTTAAAAAAACGGGCCAAATCCAGAAGGGTGGCAATGCTGACGGCTTCATCGGCGCCCGGCGATAACCCCGCCACCGTGGCGGTGCTATCGTAAAACGCCTCTACCATTATCAGTCTTTCCTTGAGTTTGGGGTCTGTTCCATTGACAAAACAGTAAATATTTTCTGAACTTGCGAGTTGCCAGCGGGTCTGGGAAATCAGTCGCACTTCGGCGGCAATCTGACCATCCGGTGCGTTTTCAAAATCACCGAAAACCGCTTTGGCTTTCGCCCGTGACATCCAGAATCGCGGAAACTGAAGCGGCGAAAGTTCGAATTTTTCTTCAAAAAATATCCGGGGAGCGTCCTTGGGGCCAATGTATATCAACGCCTTGGCACCCAGATTGGCGGCCTGCAGCCAATTTTTGCCGGAATCAAGCTCCATCAGGATAATAGAATCTTCAATCTGTTTACCATTCATCTGCTTTAGCTCACCGCGACCGGCATAAATCAGCGGACCGGAGAGTCCCGGAGGCGCCACGGTCTGGGGCGCAACCGCATTGCCGATTATGGGACGCAGGTCAATTTGGATATTGCGGTTTGGAAGGCTGAGGGTACTTTTTTCATTTCGAATAACCGGCACTGAGAAGCGATAAGAACCCACGTCTTCATAACCGAGTTTTTCCAATTGTCGCTTGATATAAATAGCAGCCTCCTGGTTTTCGGCGGTTCCGGTGCTGCGGTCTGCCATTGAGGAGAGTTTGCCGATAACATCCGTAAAGGCATCGGGAAGGCGCTGTTCGGTAATCTGGGCCCCTGCTGCAGAAATCCACAGCAGGCATCCCAATACCGCCAATGGGATCCAATGCAATTTGGGTCTGATTCGGATTTGTCCGTATTTCAATGGGTCATGGCTTGATGTGGGCCGCCGGTTGCTGGTTGCCGGACCTAGAGGGCAGGAAAAGTTTGCGATGCGTTTTATAATAGGTAAACCCTGCATTTTCTTAATTCTATTCAACCTCTATTTCTAAAAGATTGTTTAATAAGGAACAAGCCGCCAGCTGCCAGCAGCCGGGCGCTAGTGACGTGTATCGATTTTTCCGATTGAGATGGACAGCTCTTCGCGATCTTCGATTTTGTCAACCGTTCCATCCCGTATCCAGACCACCTGATCGGATACATTGAGCATTTTGAAATCATGGGTAGCCGATATGACCGTCACTTTGCGTTCGGAACTCAAGCGTTTGAGCAACGCAATGATTTCTTCACCGGTGGTCAGATCGAGGTTGCCCGTCGGCTCGTCGGCAAGGATGATGGCCGGATCATTGGCCAGCGCCCGCGCTATAGCCACTCTCTGCTGTTGCCCGCCGGAAAGCTCAAACGGTTTATGGTTGTAACGGTCGCCCAGCCCCACCAGTTCCAGGAGCTGAATCCCTTTCTCTACCGCAGCATCGTTGTTCATACCGGAAAATATCATCGGAAGTGTAATATTCTCCAAAGCGGTCATCACTTGAATGATATTGAACGTCTGAAATATATAACCAATTTTGCGGCACCGCAGCCAGGCCAGTTCATAGGCATCCAGTTGAGCGATATCGACTTCATCGATAAACACTTTCCCGGACGACGGCTTGTCCAGGCCGCCGATCATATTGAATAGTGTACTTTTTCCTGAGCCGGAGGGTCCCATGATGGAGATATAATTGCCCCGCGGGATCTCGAGATTTATCCCCTGAAGGGCTTTGACTTCCACCTTTCCGAGCTGGAAAGTCTTATAGACATCGGTAACACGAACAATACTGGTCGATTCTGCCATGACAAACTCCTAAAATGCTTCGCTTAAGGTTCAGGGCATAAGGCTTAGGGCGCACGGTCTTTTTAAGCCCGGACTTCTTGATTTCAAAAGTCTACCCTGCGCCTTGTGCCTTGTACCTTGTACCTTCTTTTTACTGCTCCACCCGCATTGCCTCCACTGGCTGCATTCTGGCCGCGATAAGTGCGGGATATAAAACACCTAGCAAACTTAACAGGCAACCGACACCCAGGGCAATAAAAACGGAAACGATTACACTGATCCACGAAATTGAGGTCATCGCTGCGAAACCAAACCGGAATACGCCGCTTATCAGTGCAAAAACGGCACCGGTCAGCGCTCCGGCGCCCGCACCGGCCAGACCTTGCATACCGGCTTCAAGAATAAATAGTCTCAGAATAAAACGATCCAGAGCACCCAGGCATTTCATGGTACCGATTTCTCGGAACCGCTCGGTTACGGACATGAGTTGTGCATTTACAATTCCCACCACACAGACTAAAAGCGACAGGATAATAATCCAGCGTTGTTTGGGGCTGGCACCCACATTGGTGTCCTCGGGGCCGAGATCATAACCGGACCGAATCACTGCCTGACGCAGATGTCGATCCTGCGTGGCC
>JASFGZ010000473.1:0-4024 GCA_050123495.1 Desulfobacterales bacterium | reverse complement strand
ACCAGAGAGTATTGCATGCGGCAATCAAAGAACTCAATATAAGAGAATCTTTAATATGGAGTAATACAAAAATTTCGTTGGACGGATATACAAACGACGAGGCTATATTTGCTGCGGTCGATACGAATCTGGGCTTGGGCTTTGAGTGGAACCCCGATCCGCCAGATAGAGTGACAGGGGGTAGACTGACTTTCAAAACAGCATCAAAAAACCTTAACCGACAGGAATCAACACGAGCCGCTGCAGGCAAATGGGAGTAATCCCTTATTGTCGAAAGCATCCAACCTAAAAAAGCAGGGCCTGGAAAAACCCTGCTTTTTTATATTCAGAATTGCTCCGCAACGGAATTACTGGAAACATTTTTACAGAACCAGTGATTCAATAAATCCCAGCAGCTGATTTAAGTTCTGACAGGGACGCACTTCATCACAATATTCCATGTAGGTGCGCATTTCGCTGTCGCCTGTATACCAAAAATATTGAGTTTCCGGATTTAACCAGATCACCCGCCGGCTTCTTTCCCGCATCTCATCTAAAATACGTTCCTCCGGATTGGCGTAATTGGTCCGGCCGTCACCGATAATAATCAGCGTTGTTTTTTTATTGAGAATATCCATGTACCGGTTTTTAAACTGTCTAAACGTCAGCCCGTAGTCGGTTGCCGCATTGTATTCAATATTCGCCTCTTTGAGCACTTTTTCTATTGCCAGATTGATTTCATGATCCTCAAAAACATTGGTGACTTCATCCAACCCTGCCACAAATACGAAGCTTCGCACCTGGGTGAAACATTCCTGCAGCGAATAAAGCATATTTAACATAAAGCGCACTGCTGACCACACAGACCCGGAGACATCACACAGGGCGACAACTTTGGCTTTTCGCAGCGGGCGATTGCGATAGAATAATTCCAGCGGAATGCCCTGATAGCTCGCGGCCCGGCGTAACGTTTTTTTAATATCCAGAACACCTCGGTTTTGTCTGGCGTAGCGCCGGCTGATGGTGTCTTTGAGCCTGCGCACGAGCTGCTCGATGACCTCCCGCATGGTTTCCACCTCTTTTAGGGTCAGGGAGGCAAAGTGAACTTCACCCAGATGATCAAGACGCTTCCGATAGGAAAGGTTTTTTTCGGTGTGTTCCGCATAAGCCTGCCGGTCCTGGATCAAAAGCCGGCGGGCGCTTTCTAAACGATTTTTAAAATGCGCCTTTAAATCTCGACGAACCTCCCAGTTCATCTGATCGCGCTGATCGGCCAAATACTGCTCCAAAGCATCTTCGACCGCATTGAGTCCCAGCATGATTTCAAGGCGCCGGGTCACCGTGCCCAAATTGGAGCCCAGGCCGCGATTTTGATCATCACCATCGGAGCCGATTTGCTGGATCTGCTCAAAATAAGGCAGAGGATCACCATCCAAATAATCCAGCACTGTCTGAAAGATTTCATTTTCTTCAGCGCTGGGGGCAAGCGCTTCGAGGACATTCTGGATCTGTTCGTAAAGGGGTTCAGAGTAAGTGATCGAAGCATCCTGACGCAACTCGTGAAAAAACATTTGATACAAGCGGTCAAAATGACGCTGTTCCCGCCGGCTTTTGGAAAAATTGGCGCGCAAAACCGCCGCAAACTGGGATTCTTCCAGGATATCGATCAATTGCAACTGATTCAGGCAATCCAGCACTTCAGAGGTCGATACCCGCAGACCCGCTGCTCGGGCACTGGACGCAAATTTTAAAACGAGGTTGACCATATAAAAAAATGCCTGAAGTTGAATAAAGGAATCAGATCATTTGTAGATAATTTCTCACGCAAAGCCGCCAAGCCCGCAAAGTTAGATATTTTAGCCCTTCTATTCTTTGCGTCTTTGCGCCTTTGCGAGAGGCCTAAAACTTTAAATCATTTTAGATCGCTCTTAATTGATTATCTGAGCCAGCTTATCCCTCACCAGATCCACATCCGCATGATATTTGAGAATAACGTTCAGCGTATCGGTGACCACCTCCGGGGACAGGTCTTCGATTTGAAGTGCGATCAGCGATTGGGCCCAATCCAGTGTTTCTGAAACACAGGGCTTTTTTTTGAGGTCCAGGTCGCGAATCTTGTGGATCGCATCAATCAGCTGGCCGGCCAGCCGATCCTTAATCCCGGGAATTTTTAGCCTGACGATTTTCATTTCCAGGTCGCGATCCGGATAATCGATATACAGGTGGATGCAGCGCCGCTTCAAAGCATCGCTCATGTCGCGCGAATCATTGGACGTTAAAAATACAAAGGGGATATTGCGTGCCGTGCGGGTGCCCAGTTCGGGAATGGATACCTGAAAGTCACTCAGTACCTCTAAAAGAAAAGCCTCAAATTCCGGATCGGATTTATCGACTTCATCGACAAGCAAAACAACCGGCCGCGCGGATGAAATGGCCTGCAGAAGCGGACGCGGCTGAATAAACCGTTCTGAAAAAAAAGCATCCTCCTGCGCCGCGATCCGATCCACCGCTTCCGGCAGATTTTGCGCACCGGAAACCACATCATCGATTTTTTCTTTTACCATCTGAGTGTAAAGCAATTGCTTGGCATACTCCCACTCATAGAGCGCCTTGGTTTCGTCCAGCCCCTCGTAACATTGCAGACGAATCAATTCACGTTCCAAACTGCGGGCGACGGCCTTTGACAATTCGGTTTTACCCACGCCGGCAGGGCCTTCCACCAGCACCGGTTTCTGGGTGGCCTGGGCCAAAAAAACAACCGTGGCAATCGTTTTTGAACAAATGTAGTCGGCCGACTCAAGCGATTCAACCACATGGTTAACATCATTAAATTTCTTCAATTTTTTGCCCATTAAAGTCCATTCTGGTCTATCTTGCGGTTGTTAAAAGTATTTCTGGATACTTTCATAACACACAGCACCATCAGATTAAATGATAATCTGCACGCGTGCAGGTGATCTACTGTGGGCGTGTAAAGCTGTTTGAGATGAAAGCGGCGGCACATAATTTTCATGATAATCAATTGTTGGGTCCTGCTGTTTGATTTCTACTTGCTATTGTAGTACTGAAGCCTAAGTTGAACAACTGTCGAGGTTGCCCCAGTTACATGGACGATATCGCTCTGCTGCAGTCGCCTATGCGGGAGGAAAGCTAATATCATCGGCGGGATAAGATCGGCCAGCCCGAAGGGTTTTAAATTTTAACAATATCGATGCCACGGCTTTACAAGTTCGCCGTCTTTGCTGGCGATCAAATCAAGGCCACCCGGAACCAAAATCCCTGTCTAAAACATTGCCATCGTCTTGGGAGTCATCCATCATGACAAAATTCAAACTATTCCACCTTAAAAATGAGATGTTGGTCGCCAATGGTTTGGCCAACTTTATCGGTGTATTCTTGGCAAACGCGATGTTACATGTCGCTGAAGGATTTCCAGATAAGCAAATATGGCAACAGGGATTACCCTTTTGGGTGGATATGCTCTTTACGCCATTTGCATTTTCCTTTGTTGCTGTGATGACTTTGCTTTATGAAAAACCGATTCGACACTACTTAAGTTTATCGTTCAAACAGGCATCCATTACCCGGGATCTCGAAACCAGGGCCCGCCGGAGGCTCCTAAATGAGCCTTTTGTTCTTATCGCCCTGTCCTTCAGCATGTGGCTTATGGCCGCCATTATTTTTCCATTAATTCATTGGGCCTATAGTTCCGGGTTCAATATGGTTCAGCGCGCCATGTACAATGCTCTCATCACGGGTATCATCACCGTTACAATTGCATTTTTCCTGCTGGAACATATTTTACAGAAGCGTCTGGCGCCTCACCTTTTCCCCAATGGAGGCCTCACCACCATACCCAGGACCTTACGAATCAGAATCCGAACGCGCCTGGTTGCGCTCTTGTTTGCCTGCAACCTGATTCCGCGTCACGACCAATGATGAAATCGGCAATACCGGAGATGTCATCAACGAAATGACAGATGGGCTTAAAGAACGAGAACGCCTGCAGCAATCCCTGGAACTGGCCATGGAAGTTCAACAAAAT